>CAYXFO010000139.1:1667-10061 GCA_964464255.1 uncultured Pirellula sp. | reverse complement strand
ACCCAACCCTCCGAGAGGACCAGCGACCTTATGAGTTCCCGTCGATTCCAAGTACCCACCCAGTGTCGAGCGTATTCCTGGAGCATGGACTCTTCGTCAAATGTCTTCACTTTTTCCGTGGCGCCCGCGGTAGCTAGCATTCGCCGCCACTGCCTGGTGACTTCGCTCATAGCAAGCGAGCTTGCAGTTTTCTTCTCACACTCGCGGGCAAGCGATTGCCTTCGTGCTGGAGTCAGATTTTGAGGATTTAACTCGCTGCCCAATGCCCCGTAAAACGGTTCGGGAATCAGCAAAGGTTCCTTCGAATCCGAATCCGTCACCGGAACCATCCCCACCTTGGCTAACACAGATGCGAAACTGTTAGCATAAAAGGACAGACTCTCCCGCTGGTATCGCCACTGTATGTCGACTCTTCGTGCGTAATGCTCTCGAGCACCCAGTTGCTCATCCTCGGAACACGCCTCCCACTCCTTCCAGGCCGCAGTCTGTCGCCAGCCTTCTAACTCGAACGCGGACAGGGCATAGCGATAGCTTTCCATCTGTGTCACCCGGACTAAGGAGTCAGCCGATGAACCGATGACTTCGAGGACTTGCATTTCGTCGGATGCAAAGTCCCGAACCAATCGCTCGCGCACCGCCTGAACCGAAAGCCATCGACCATCCCTCCACACACGCACAGCCTCCACGGATGGAAACCCGTCATAGACAATAGCTAGCGAGTAGACTCCCGCTTTGCGGAAGCTAGGCTCCGTTTCGATCGCGATGTGACTGTGCGGCAAACTGTGAATTAGCCGCACGCGGATTTTTCCCTCGTCCCATTCGACACTGCAGGTCTGCCCTTTGGTCGATGGAGCAGAATGCGTGGAGCGTTGCCGAACTAAAACAATTGGATCCTCGCTCACCTTTGCGTTGTCGTCCCGGACTTCGAATTCGAGGACTGCCGTCCAAGGCTCTGCATAGCGCCAGGGATTTGCCATCGCATAGCTTGGTTGCGGATCATTCGCGGACCCGTTGACCGCTGATGTTGCCTGCTGTTCCGAAAGATCGAATGTCTTGTCTGCGGGATTCGGAGTCGGCCAACCGGACTGGGATTGATACCACCGAGCAACCAAAGGATCGCGAAGCAATCGCTCCCAATCGCGCTGTTCCGTCTTGAGCACCGAGACCATCGATGCCTCCAAGTCCAGCAATCTTGCACGTTGGGATTCGGAAGTATCGCAATAGAGCCAGGGTAGCCGGCTTAGGGATGTCCACTTCAAGTTTTCGGGTAACTCGTCAAGCGTTGGCGAATCCGGAACCTTGATTGCTCGCGCTCGCGATGATCCGCGCTCATCAGCAGATTGGGGACAACTCTCACAGCGAAACCAAGTGGTCGTCCCTAATCTCGCCTCGGGTTGGTCGAGCATGAAATCGCCAGCCAGTTGGCTCTGCACGAAGGTCAGAAACGACTCGTGGCGTGAAATGGAGTCTCGAATCCAATCATCATGAAGCCGGAAATCCCAAAGCTTGTTACTGTCGAATTCACCGCCGCAACGATCGACAACCCAACTTTGCGTCTGTGATTGCACAAACGATCGCGATTGGGTCCATTGCTCGATACGCTCGGCAAGCCATCGAACCCGCTGCTCCATGGGGAGATCTTTGGAGGGCATTGCCCCGATGTCTTCGCTCCAGGATTCGCCGAGCACCGCTCGTGCAGTTGTACGGACGAATTCAACCCACTGCATGTGAGTCGCTCGTTCGATCCGCTGACGAACTTCCGGCTTGGGATCTGTCCAGGATGTGCTCGCCTCCTGCCAAGCGACGACCGGCTTTACCGAGCAGAAGCAAGCGATTGCGAAAAAAAACGAGACCCACCACGTGGCCTCGTTTTGTTTCCTGCAGGCTGTCGAACTCGCGACCATGCGTACGTTATACTCCGTCTGCGAATGCCAGCCGTTTAGTCCATACTGACGGTTACCGTCTTGCATTCGGTGTAGGCTTTGAGCCCTTCTTCACCGAGTTCGCGTCCTTGGCCGCTCATCTTGAAACCGCCAAACGGTGCTGCCGCATCAAATACATCGTAGCAATTGATCCATACAGTACCTGCCCGAACTCGTTTTGCGAACTCGTGAGCTCGCCCGACGTTTCGGGTCCAAATAGCAGCGGCAAGTCCGTAGAACGTATTGTTAGCGCGGGCCAAAAGATCTTCCCAATCCTCGAAGGTCAGGATCGACATGACGGGCCCGAAGATTTCATCCTGAGCGATCGACATCGAATCGTTGACGTGATCGAAGATCGTTGGCTGAACGAAGTAGCCGCGATCTCCAAAACGATCGCCACCGACGATGCAATCTGCTCCCTGGGCGCTTCCCTTTTCAATGTAGCTCATGATCTTATCGAATTGAGCTTGATCGACCTGTGGTCCTTGTTCGGTGTCAGGGGATAGGGGATTGCCAAGCCGCCGCTTTGCGGCCAGCTTCTTGACTTTCTCTACGAACTCGGCATGAGCTGCCTTCTGCACAAAGACACGGCTCCCTGCACAACAGCATTGTCCTTGATTCAAGAACAACCCGATGTAGGCTCCCGCCGCAGCCCGATCGAGATCGGCATCCGCCATCACCACGTTCGGGCTCTTGCCACCAAGCTCGAAGGTCAATCGCTTCAACGTCTCTGACGCATCTCGCATGATGATCTGTGCGGTGCGGTGTTCGCCCGTGAATGCGATCTTGTCGACACCCGGATGTTTTACGAGCGCCGCGCCAGCTGTGGGGCCAAAGCCTGGAACGACATTGATCACGCCATCGGGTATGCCAGCCTCTTTCGCGAGTTGTGCCATCCTCAAACAAGACAACGGCGTTTGCTCGGCAGGTTTCATCACCACGGTGCAGCCAGCCGCCAATGCTGGGCCCCACTTCCACGCTACCATCAGCATCGGGAAGTTCCATGGGATGATTTGCCCTGCAACTCCTACAGCCTCGCGACGGGTGTAGGTCAAGTAGTTGCCGCGAATGGGAATCGTTGATCCATGGATCTTGTCTGCGTAGCCCGCGTAATACCGCAAGCAATCCAGCACCAACGGCAAATCACCATGCCTCGCCTCGCGAATCGGCTTACCATTGTCGAGGCTCTCCAAAGCGGCGAGTTCATCGATTTCCTCTTCGATGAGATCCGCCAGCCGGAACATCAGCTTGCCCCGATCGCGAGCATCCATACGACTCCAAGGCCCCGAATCGAATGCTCGGCGAGCTGCTGCGACCGCTGCGTCGATATCGGCTTTGTCCCCTTCTGCTACCTCGCAGATGACTTCCTCGGTTGCGGGATTGATCGTCTCAAATGTCTTCCCAGATGCCGATGGACGCCATTTGCCATCGATGAAGCATTCGGTGTGCTTGATCTTCGGTAACTTTACGGTCGATTCTGCGGTGGCCATATTGGACAGTTCCCTAAAGCAAAGTGGAGAGGTTCCGTATCGAAGCCACTATGATATCGATTTCCTAGACCGCAAGCCACTATGGGGATGGCTGTTTCGTTGCTAGCTGGATTTCGATAAAGCTGGATGCCAGACGATATTTGCCTCTGGATAGTCAGCCAATAGACTGGCATGTAGTTCGCTTTTTCGCAGACAATACAATAGAGACACGTTAATCAATCCATCTTTTGCTTCGACCCTCGAATGGAGTAGCCTTGTCGATCCAGTCCTCAAGCAGTACATCGACGACCGCTTCTCGATGAGACGATCCACCTCGCCGCCACGAGCGCTTCGGGATGGAGGGGTCGAACAAGCGAAGCCAGCTGGCATCTCTCTCTGATTGATATGGTTGTGGTAGAACCGTGGATACCCAGTCGCGGTATCCGTAGCCATAACACTCTCTGAATCGGGAATCCCATTGGCGATATTCCTGTCGGTTAAATGCCAGAAAGTACCCGCAGAAGACCTCGTTCCAGGCCCAGCAGGGATATGACAGGTATCGATCCGATGGGGGGCTGAACTCGATCAGCACCTGCTTGCCCTCTTGATTGTGGCGAACCCAGCGCAGATCCGGTCGCTCGCAATATGCAAACCAGGGAAAAAACCCTCTGCGATCGGACTCGTCTGGAATCGTGAGTCGATCTCCCATCTGCCAAATAAGCCATCGGTAGGACGATCCCACCCACCATGGCGAGGGAAGTTTTTCAGGATCCACCCGTGCGAAACCGTCTTTCCGAATCGATTGGTAAACCGCATAGGGCTGCACTGTCCAAAGACGCATGCGGCTAATGCTCCACTCGCTTATTCATCGCACTGATCCCTGCCGTCTGACTCTAGTTCGCGATCCGCCGCATTTACGGCTTCTATATCGTAAGATACATCGCTTCCATCTTCATGTGTTGTGATCGGACAACGAAGCCGATACGGTTAAGGCCCTCACCAGCGACCCGATCGCGGCTACAGCATAGCCTGGAACCATCAGGAACATTCCCACCGGGATCGACACCAGCGCTGTCGAGATCCCTGCCGCGATCTCCGAGGGTTTCGGCGTCCCCGCGCTCATCGAAATCAACGAGTACATGCTGATTACCCCCTGGATGGCAGCGAACACGCCGATCAACATTGGGACATGGACGATTAAAAATAGGGCAACCACCGCGAACGGGCCCCTTCCTCGAATCACGAGCAACAGTGCTAGCAGGAAACTGACGAGCCCCGACAGAGGAAGCACAATTGAGTACATCAAACCCAAGGAGTTGTATAACCAAAGTAGGAGCGATTCTTGCGCGAGGTCGTTCGTCATTTCTATTCTTCGTTTCTCAGTCTGGTAAATTCGCTCTCAACAACTGCCCTGAGTCCCAACCCGTTGCTCCCCATCGTGGAACGACGCTCCGCGTCGTTATGCCGGGCGACAACCAATTCCCAACAACGCGATGAAACGGAGTCTCCGAACACCGTGATCGTTGTGAAATCTTAACGCACTTCACGACGCGGAGCGTCGTGCCACGAAAAATCACTTTGCTCGCTTGTAACGCGGATTGTCTTTTTCCGAAAACAGCCCTTGGTCGAGGTTCTCCCGGATGAAGGTCCGCAGCGCATCGGATTCGGCCGTCACGGTGATCGATTTGGCTTTCGGCTCAGGGGTTATCTCAAGTTGTGAATCAGTCGTCTTCGGCGCGACGCGTTTAGGGACCACAGGTCGCTTCACCAAGCCCTTCACCTTGCCCTGGTCAATCGCACGTTCCACAAACGTAGAGTCAAGCAACGCGAGTTCCAATTCGTCCGCATCGATTCGTACACGGAGGAAAATGTACCTAAGAAGCTTTGGATTTCCCCACATGTCACGTTCAATCTTTGGTTCGTCGGCAGGATTTCCCTCCGGATCAAAAATAGGCACCTGAATCACATACCAACCATCGAAGCGTGTTGCCATGCAGAAGCCTCGACTCGTTCGTTTCTCGGGATCGTTCAGCGATTGCTCCTCCATCGTATACCGAAAGACACCGCGCGGCGTTCCCTCCCCTGCTTGTTCCACAAGCAGGGTACACACGGCGAGGTCCTTCGCGTTTAGCCCGTGATATAGCCCGAACAATTCGGTTGGAACCTTGGCTTCGTCCGGCGATTCAATCGGATGCTCAAACGTGGGAAGGGTGCATCCAGAAAACAGGATACTTGTCCCAACGATCCAGCAACAAAAGCGACACACAATCTCATTCCACATGAATCGAAGCCCCCGTCTCATCTTAAACGATCCTCGCTGCATGCATGGCCGCAGCACAGAACTCGATGTGCTGGTCGAGATCGACGCCGAACGCCTCCGCACCATTTGTGATGTCCTCTCGATTTACGGCGGCCGCAAAACTGAGATTCTTAAGTTTCTTTCGGACGCTCGAAGCCGTCAAACCCTCGAGACGCTGAGGACGGACCATCGCACATGCTGTCAGGAATCCGCACAACTCATCGCAGGCATAGAGACCGTGCTCCAATCGCGATTGTCGCGGATATTGATCACTCAAGTAATCGGCATGCGACAGAATCGCTCGAATGATTTCCTCCGAGTACCCTCGCTCGCGCAGAATGACACTTCCCTGCCATGGATGATCCGGTGCGTTGGGCCAGCGTTCATAATCGAAGTCATGGAGCAGCCCAACCGTCCCCCATAATTCGACATCTTCACCAAGTTGTTCGGCATAAGCTCGCATCGCCGCTTCGACCGCAAACATGTGGCGTTTCAAGCTGTCGCTGTTCACATACTCATCGACAAGTTGCAGGTTGATTGCTCGATCAAACATATCCGATCGGATTCGTGTGTTGCGGTTTCTTGAGGCTGGGAAAGCCACGAAGGCTACAATAGTTCTCTGAGACGATGAGTATACCATTCCCAGCGGCTTGGGTGTTGAAAGCCCCTTCCGATCCTCGCTAAGATGGGAGGTAGGTGCAACGCGTAAGTTGCCACATGCCAAGAGAAACGCTGGTCAATATTCCATGCAAAATGATTCCTCCGTATCGATTTCATTAGCAACTATCGAAGATGTTCGAACCGCCCAGTCGGTGATTCAGCAGCACATTTCCCCAGCCCCTTTGATTCGCTCCTATGCCCTGGAGAAACAACTCGGACTCGCACCGCATCGTCGTGTATGGATCAAAGACTACGGTTGGACTCCGGTCGGATCGTTCAAACTGCTCGGTGCTCTGAATTGGATGGCGAATCATTTACCGGAACTGGTCGATCGCCCTGTCGCAGCTCACTCGTCAGGTAATTTCGCATCCGGCATTGCGTTCGCAGGGATGCGTTACGGCAAGCGAGTCATCATCGTCATGCCCGAGTCGGCCCCAAGGGTCAAGTTCGAACTCACACGCTCGTTTGGTGCCGAGGTCCGGACCTACGATATCACCACCGACCACCTGACAGGAACTCGCGATCGATTGGCCAAAGAGATCGCCGAACAGGAGCATGCATTGCAAGCCTCCCCTTACGACGATCCCTTCGTGATCGCTGGCAACGGCGTCGGCGGCCTGGAGATTGTTGAGGAACTCAAACGGAACCATCGAAACTTGTCTCACTTCATCTGTTCCGTCAGTGGGGGAGGCCTGATGGCTGGGCATGCTCTCGCGATCGCAGATGGCTTTCCCGACGCTCACATCATCGGCGTCGAACCCGAGGGAGCGAATGATTTCCAGCAATCGATGGCGCAACAAACCCGCGTGCGAGTGGCGAAACCCACCAGCATTTGCGATGGTCTCCTCTCGTACGATGTGGGCGAACACAACTGGCCCATTCTGCGGCGCTTAGTCCATGAAACTACCATTCTTTCAGACATGGACACACGCCTCGCAATGGCGTGGCTGTATGAAAAGCATGGGCTGCGTACGGAACCCTCTGGTGCGATTACCACGGGAGTTCTATTGCAAGCATCGCGAGGTGAAAACGAACTCGATCTTCAAGGTGACGGCGACATCGTGGTCGTTCTCAGTGGCCGCAATGTCGACCAATCGACCTTTGACCGGTACATCCAAGTCGATTGAGCAGCTATCTCTTGGGTTCATTTGGCTCAACAATCAAGTATTCCTCGAACCGCTGTCTCAAATTTGGATCGATACGCTTGGGACGACCGGTAGCAATCTCTACGAATAACCCTCGTTGCCGACCAGAAGCGACCATCTCCCCCGATCCGTTGTGAAATCGGAATTCCATCCAGGCTGATGCGTGGGACAACTCAGAAAGCCAAACCTCCGCTCTCACGGTATCGCCCAGCACTAGGGCTCGCTTGTAAGTGATGACTGTGTCGACGAGGACTGGTCCGAACCCTTGTTCGGCAATCGCAACGACTGGCAGCCCCACAGCTTCGAGAAGAGCGCATCGACCAACTTCCATCCACTCGATATAAACGATGTTACTGACATGCCGCATGAAATCGATGTGAAACGGATGGACCTGCGGCTCGAAGAAAATCTTTTTCATAGTTCGATTCCTATCACAAATCGATTCCTATCACAAATCGATTCGTTCAAAAGCAACTCCTGCGTTCGAACTAAGGCGAGTTAGCAAACGTGCTCCTAATGCCGACGCTGGTGTCCAAAACCCGCCCGAAGATTCCGCCTTGGAAACATCGCGAGCTAGACAAACGGCGGCTTCGCCAAGCATCTTGGCCGTAGAGCCGTAACCCGGATCTCGATCTCCCGTGACTTTCACACGTATCGTTTGCCCTGAGGGGGTTCGACCGAACAACCGGATATCGAAGAAGCCTGTCTCTTGCTGCAGCGCGCTAGGTCCTTGACCCGGCTTGGGCAAGAGAAACCGGGCGAGCGTGCGACGGACCGGACCCAGCAACGCAAGACCGAGGCCGAGTTTGGATGCCGTTGCACGACACCATCCCCGCAGCCCTCGGCCCGTCAATACCGATTCGTCGTACAGAAACTCGTTACCATATGGGTACCCAAGG
>CAYXFO010000139.1:0-1567 GCA_964464255.1 uncultured Pirellula sp. | reverse complement strand
GCCCGTCAATACCGATTCGTCGTACAGAAACTCGTTACCATATGGGTACCCAAGGATCGCGTTGCTGCGATGCACAATCCGTGTGTTAATGCTGCTCATGATGAACGGCGATGTCCAACTGGAAAATTCGGTATCGAACACGATTGTATTGCCGCTCGGTTGCTTCACTCCTTGGCCCGAGGCCGCCATGCACAGCGAATAGGGATTGGCGAGCTGCCTGCGAATCTCGGGATCCTTATCGCTCTCCTTGAGAACATTCATCAGGCTCGCGATTGTCCCGCCCGAGACCCCGCCGCGTGCGGCTTTTACACGAAGCTTCACCCGTGAGCAAACCTTACCAAACCTAGCTTGCGATTCCTGTTGTAAAAACCAAACCCCAAGATCCGAAGGGATCGAGTCGAAACCACAGCAGTGGATAATCCTCGAACCCGTCTCCCTCGCGGTCGACTCATAACGCGCGATCATCCGTCGAATCCATTGCACCTCGCCTGTAAGGTCACAGTAATCGGTCCCACTCTCGGCACATGCCTTGACCAACGGCTCGCCGTACAGAGCGTACGGGCCAACCGTCGAAACGACGACATTCGCTCGGTCGCACATTTGCCGAAGACTCCGCTCGTCAGTCGCGTCCACTGTGATTATTTCAAGCGAACGTGCACCCTCCCCAAGATTCGCTCGAAGCGTTTCCAGCTTCTCCTTGGAGCGACCCGCCAAGGCCCACCTTAGATCGCGGCCAACCCCGTAGGTTTCCAATAGATAACGACACAGGATCTGCCCTACGAAACTCGTCGCACCATAGACAACAACGTCGTGACCTCGATCATCGTCAGCTTGAGGCATTCAGGCGACTCCATCGGATATTGAGCTTTGAACGATAGAAAAGAACGATTGAGGCGTTGTACCACCGATCAGGATTCAGTGCATCTACGGCAGAAGATCCGCTCAACCATCATCTACGATTCATCCCCCTTTTACGGTGACCTTCCCGTACGTCCACTGCATCCACTGAGCAACCATGATGACGACGAGCGGAATGAACAGGAAAAACGGCTTGGCGTTGTAACCGGTGAATTCAGAAAGCATCCAGATGCTCGCTGCCAGTATCAAAACCGTGTGCACCAAAATCAATGAGAAATACCAAGGCATCGACAAAACGAGCCTTGCTCCGCACCCCGAGCAGACAACAGAGATTCCGGACGTCAAAAAACGACTCCGCAAAACAGGAAACGAACACGAGGGGCAAACAGAGTTTTTACTCCTCCTCGGCGAGTCGCTGATACTCTCGGAGTTTGTCGGTGCATACGGGTTGATTTTGGACATCATTAAGCTCCGAGTGACATGGCGATGCCAACCACTGCTAGTCGCCCCAAAAATCCCCCGAGCAGTAGAAGAAAAGGAATCTTCAACTCTTCAAAGTTCATGAATCCGTAGACAAGACAAACCGGTGAGATCAATAGACACCCTACACCCCAAAGCACCTCGCCTTCACTAAAGGCGATCGCGGTTATCCAAAGCCAGCCCACAATGCCAGCACCTACAGCCAACAGACCCAAGGTTACCAATACGA
>CAYXFO010000138.1:7829-10101 GCA_964464255.1 uncultured Pirellula sp. | reverse complement strand
CCATGACTGCATGTTCAACGATGGCAGCACCCATCATGACACCGCTGATGGTCTATTTTTATGCTCGCGAGGATGTTTCGATCGATTACGTTGGAATGTTTTGGAATATCTTGATGACGGTTGTGGTGCCAGTGGTCCTCGGCATCATCGCCAACGCGATTCTAGCGCGTCTTCGCGTCGACCCAAGGCGTTCCGAAATCGTACTGGCTACGATCTCGATGATTGCGATATGCGGAATTTGCGGCATGATCGCCGCGAAATCACAGCAGCAGATTCTCCAAGTCGGTTGGGTTCTCTTAGCAGCCGTCACGCTGCACAACTTGTTTGGCTACTTGCTGGGTTACTGGGGCAGCAAAATCGCGGGCTTGAATGAAGCGGACTCACGCACCATCGCAATCGAGGTTGGATTGCAGAACGGAGGGCTGGCAGCGAGTTTGGCGACAGAGGTGCTCAAACGCGATGTCGCCGCAATTGCGCCAGCTTTGTTTGCCCCGGTGATGAATGTCAGCGGATCGATATTAGCAACGATCTGGAGTCGAACCGCCGGGGCACAGCAACCAGAAGTTTGTTCACAGGTTAAAGAGTCTTGAGGTACTCGAGCACCGCAGCTTTTTCTTCTTCCGACAGCGCGTTGGGATAATCATGCCCAGTGGCGGATTTCCCTTTGACACGCGTATCGAAATACCACCGCTTATCCGAGGATGACAGGCCCGCAGGAACCTGCTGCAATTCTTCAACCATCAGACCAGTTCGAGTCTCATCCATAGCGATGGCTCGGCGACGCCAAACCTGGGGGCGATCCTCGGGGTGAAGCACGTGCCACAGGGTGGGGACACTGCCATTGTGAAAGTAGGGTGCCGAAGCCCAAATTCCGTGTAGTGGCGGCGCGATATAGCCATCTGCTTCATAACGCGTATCTTGCTTGCCATAGTCCGCGAACCAGCTTTCACCGTAATAGCGGCGGTGTCGCGGAGTGAGGGCATCATAGCGAACGCGATCGGTTCCGATGTCATCTATATCCACCATCGTGTTTGGAAACTCGGTAGCTTGGTATGCATCCTTGCCCGAATCGTAACTGCCATGGCATTGGGCACAATGATTTGTAAAGACCTGTTCTCCGCGTGATGCCTTCGCCTCATCGATCGCAAGCGGGTACTTGGGAGGGCGAAGCTCGCTCAGGAATGCATACACGTTTCGGAAATCCTTCTCCCACGCTCGGAACTGCTGAGGGCCATTCTGTCGAACGAGCATGAATTGCATCAGTCCCTTGTGTCCCTTTTCGGCGAAGCCTTCGATGTAAATGTGACTCTTGCGATCGAAATTCCACCAGGCGGGTGCATCCATGTCGTGATTGGACATCGGAGCAGGCGGGCGATCTGCGAGAAAATTCAAGTCCGCATCACGAAAGTTCATCAGGGCCACTCCAAACATGACCGCGTTGCTAGTTCCGTTCGAGGTTCCTAAAGGCATGAACATCGACCCGACATCCATATGCGCAAGCGGTTTGCCTTGACGTATCTTGACGCTTCGCACGGTTTCCGTCAGGGACTCAAGCGCGTAAAGATTGTTCGGCGTACCTGGGTACACCGCTCCATAGACGCTCCCTCCGTGACAGGCGAAGCAATTCATCACGTACTTTCCATTCGGTGTTACCACATACTGAAGCGGTTTCGAAGCGTCATCGGGCCGAGGACTCAAACCGAAACTAAGCCATGTCGATTCGCGTGTTCCCTCGGTCAATGCAACGTCGATAAATGGAATGGCGTGCGGTTGTGTGTCGATTTCCTTGAACACTTCTTCATCGAAATCGGGTGGCAGATAGACTGATTCCGTAAGGTGACGATAACCAGCCTTCGCTTCCTCCGACATCGACCGGTAGAGGGATGCAAATTGCTCGCGAACGCTCTGTTGAATCAGATCCCTCGATGCTGTCCGCTGTGCGATCTGCTCGCCATCAAGCGGTCCCTGGCCGAGGAGAGTTTCGAGGCAACCGCTCAGGAGTCCCAATGCCGCCATCGCAAGGCAGAATCCCTTGAAGAAACTTGTTGCGTGATTCATCTGATCTTTTCCATCCGAATCGGTACCTGTTCCGTGAAATGCGCCGACCGTTCCCACAATCGGCCGCAACCATGAAAGTTGGACCGATTTCCCACATTTTAGCGAACCGGAAAGCTGTCGGGCAGACAACCCGCCTTACAGCGGTTTGCACTTTGGAACCAAGGGATATCGCGTATACTTCTGGCCTTAACATTCATGAACCACAAGATTTTGC
>CAYXFO010000138.1:0-7819 GCA_964464255.1 uncultured Pirellula sp. | reverse complement strand
CCACGAATGGGCGGGATCGATCATGCGAGTGATGGTAGTCGGAAATGGGGGGCGGGAACATGCCCTGGCCTGGAAACTCAAGCAATCGCCGAGAATAAAGCGGCTTTGGATCGCCCCTGGAAACGCAGGTACGGCTCAGGAAGGGGAGAACGTACCGATCGGAGTCGATGACATTCGCGGCTTGGTGGCATTTGCCAAGAAGGAATCGGTCGATCTGGTCGTCGTCGGGCCGGAGCTGCCCCTTTCCCTCGGGTTGGTGGACGCTTTGGGAGAAGAGCGAATCCGCGCGTTTGGTCCGTCTCGGGCAGCGGCCCAGCTCGAATCGAGTAAAGTTTTTTGCAAACTGCTGCTCAGGCAAGCCGACGTCCCCACCGCCGAGTGTCAAATCTTTCGCGATGTTGAAAGCGCAACGCGATACATCAAATCGCGTTATGCCAACGATCGCGAACGGACCCCGTTGGTTGTGAAAGCCGATGGTTTGGCCAGTGGCAAAGGGGTCATCGTTTGTTCCTATCGAGACGAAGTGCTCGATGCAATCGACCGAATCGGTCGCAAGCAAGAGTTTGGACGTGCGGGTGCACAGATGGTGATCGAGGAACGCCTCGAAGGTCCTGAGGTCAGTGTCCTTGCCATCACCGACGGCCGTACCATTGTTCCACTTCCATCGGCCCAAGATCACAAGGCAGCCTACGACGGCGACACCGGCCCCAATACAGGAGGTATGGGCGCCTACTCGCCAACTCCGATCATGACCGACGAACTTCTGGAGACGGTACAGGACAAGATTCTTGTCCCTTCGATCCACGCGATGAAACGGAATAGAAAGCCATTTCGCGGAGTCCTCTACGCAGGTCTCATGCTGACCGCAAACGGTCCCAAGGTGCTTGAATACAACGTCCGCTTCGGAGACCCCGAATGCCAACCCCTTTTGATGCGGCTCAAGAGTGATCTTCTCGATCTGCTCGAGGCGACCGTCGATGGCAATCTGGATTCCATCGACGCTCCGGAGTGGGATCCGCGCCCTGCGATCTGTGTCGTCATGGCGAGTGCTGGGTATCCCGGTTCTTACGAAACCGGCTCAGAAATCACCGGCCTGGAAGCTGCCGATAAAGTCACCGACGTCAAAGTTTTCCACGCGGGAACGCAATTGAAAGATGGAAAGGTTCTTACCAACGGTGGACGCGTGTTGGGGGTGACCGCAATGGGCACATCCCTGGCGAATGCCAAACTCCAGGCCTATAAAGGGGTGCAGGCCATCCGGTGGCCAGGCGCGTGGTGTCGCAAAGATATCAGCGACAAGGCCGCCACCTACATCGAGCAACTCGCTGTAGAGTGATCGATTCTAGAGGCGAATAAAGATTTTCTTCGATTCGAGGATCCAAGCGATCAAGTAAACTGCGGCGATTACAGCCAGCAATCCGACCGCAACCCAGACAGGTGAGGCGTCCCCTGGAATTTTCAACCGAACCAAATCGATCGCGTATCCGTGTAGGACGTAGCAGATAATCGCATTGCGTCCTAGTGTTCGAAACCAGGGAATCGTATGCCCCCATGCATCGATCCAAACCAGGAATCCGAGAAACATGGCCAGGGACAATCCCGCAGCGAAAAGCTGATAGGAAATCGAACCGGCCTTTTGGCTCATCATCCAATAGTTCCAAGCGCGTTCGACCGGTGGTGGCGGCGGCACAAAAGGTGGTTCGGCGACATAATCACGCCATGCAATCGACGCGTTGGACTCTCGGCCAAGTACGGGACTCGTTGCTAATTTCTCGAACTTGGCTCCCTCGACGATCATTCGATCGAAACGTCTCGTCAAACAGGATGCAGCATATCCGACCAGCATGAATGCAATCGCTACTGAGATCCACGGAAATGCCAACGACTTCCACAGCTCGTTCGGTGCTGCAGAATGGCTGACCCGCAGATAGGATTCGCCCGCCCACAACCCGAGCATGGATGCGGTGGACCATGTGAGAAACCCTAACGGTCCTCCATCGATACCGCCAGGTTCGGCATGCATCCAATGAAAGTAGAACACATGTGAAAGGTAGATGTGTAGCACAAGACTACCAGCCAACCACATCCAACGAATCGGCCACCGAAATGGAAGTACGGGAAGCAACCATAGGGTTGTCCACGCAATATGGTTCAAGGTTTGGAACCAGTCGCGTTTCCAAACCCTATACCAAAAATCCGAATCCTGCAGGCGTTTGAAAAGGTCGGGCGTATCAAATGGAAAATAGACAACAAACGCAACGAGCATCAACATCGCGCACCGTCGCGCGAATCGAAGCCAGACACCCCTGCGATCCGCGGCATCCCTCCCCTGCATTCGCGACCAAACAATCGCGATCGCAAAACCGACCGCGAATAAAAAATTGGGCATGATCGTGTCGGCGTAACTGCAGTAGTCGTTGGTATGCTTCAATATACGCGGTGCACATGCATAGCCGCCAAGAAAATTCACAACAATCATCCCGGCGACTGCGTAGCCGCGAAAATGATCTAAGGATGCTAATCGAATGGAAGAACTTCCGTCCGTGCTCATACCGAATGTCCGATCAATGAAGCGGGTCCCGTTCCGTTTGAGGATTCGACTCCCAAACACGGTACCGTTGATTGACCTCCAGGTCACGGTGAACAGAACGGATACCACTCGGCCACTCGATTTCCAATCGATCGATCTTCTGAGCCTTTCCTAGCCCCAGGAAAATCCATGGCTCGTTGCTGCATTCAAAGCCGTTTCCGGCCAATCGCTGATGCATCCAGCCATCGGAGGAAACAAAGACTCGAACGGTGGCACCAATCGCATCACGTTCCGATGCGATACCGATCAATTCCACAGCGACCCATGAACCATCGGACTTTGAATCGTTTCTCAGGATCGATAATGGATGATCCAAATGCGTGACATACCAATCGGGTTTGCCATCTCGATTGAAATCCCAGATGCCTAAAGCTCGAGACAAGTAGGTTCCAGTGAAGAATGGCCCCAATACCTCCGATGGTTGCTCGGTAAATGCAGTGTCCTGCTGAAGAAAGACTTGAGGTTTCATCTGAAACGGTTGCCCCGAGGTCGCTCGGTAGTCATCGACATGTCCATTGACAATCACCGCATCTTGCCAGCCATCGAGATCCAGATCGATCAACTGGGCACCAAACCCGAGCGTTTTCTTCTTGGGATCGATCAGTTTATAGCGTCGCGATGCATCTTGATAGAAACCAGAGGACTGAAGGTAGAGAGCGTTGTATTCGTCGATAAAGTTGGTCATAAACAAATCGAGCTCGCCATTTCGATCCACATCGGCACATCCCACTCCCATGCTGGCTTGAGGCTTCCCTTGAATATCGACGGCGCATCCCCTGCGCACGGCTTCATCGGCGACGGAAAATCGTCCAGCCACCGAGGGGTTTTCTCGGCTCATCAGCAGGTTATTCGCTGACATGTCGTTGGCGATGTAGATGTCATTGCCGAAGCGACTGTCGAGGTTCCCGACAATGATCCCCAATCCCCGTCCATCGTCGAGTTCCAGTTGCCATTGGGAATTGGCGATCGAAAAACCGCCCCGGCCATCGCTGAGGTAAATAAAATCCTGGGATGCCGGAAACTCCGTAGGGCGACAAACCTGAGGTACCCCATTCTTGTTCAAGCATTGGTGTGTGATCACGTCGATGCCGGAGGAGTAGTTCACTTCCACCAAATCCGGTAGATGATCGCCGTCGATGTCGGCGATTGCGCCGCTGACGCTCCAAACCGGAGCGTTCTCAATATCGCGGTGCATATCCGGGATATCGACCTGTTCGAAGGTGCCATCACCCATGTTTCGCATCAGGCGATTTTGGCCGAAGTTCAAAATAAACATATCCGCGAATCCATCTTGATCCCAATCGCCTACTGCGATTCCTTGTCCATACGCACGGTTCGTCACATGGGCCATCTGGGCAACATCCTCAAAACGAGCTCCATGCACATTTCGAAATAAGACACACGGCAGATTAGACAATAATTTTCTTGGGTCCCCACCTCCTTGCAAAACATACAGGTCGGGCCATCCGTCTCGGTCGAAATCGATCGCCCCAGCACCCGCGCCATTGCTTTGGTAAGTTTGCATTCCGAAGACGCTCGTGTCGTCGCCATTGCGATATTGAAACCGAGCGTTCATGGACTCGGCTACATCCTCCCATCGCAGACTCGCTTGCACCTTTTCCCGGCTTCCATCAACGGTCATCTTTTTGATGTCGCTCGAATCCTTTGCCTTGGCGATCGCGTCGGCCAAGTCCGGAGGTTCCAGATCGGTCGCTTTCCATGTAAGTGGCGATTTTAGGGTTGAACCCGAGCTACTTGTTGTCAGTTCAAGTCTCTGCGTTCGGAGAGCAGCAATCGTGCTCGCGTCTCCATCGTTATCTTTCTCACATAGTTCACGCCATGCGAGAGCCTCTACGTCTCGCCCGACCTCTTGCAAGGTATCTGCGATTTGAAGCATCCATTCTCGGCGACGGAAACCATCGCGTGTGTAATTGACGTTGCGGTTCGCAAGTTGCATGCGCTCATACAGGGTTTCTGCGAACTTGCCTCTTTCCGCTTGACCGTCAGCTGCCAAACTTTGTGCGAGCGGACCAATCGCCAAGTAATCCATGGGATCCAATTCCACGGATTTCGTGAAGCAGTAGATCGCATTGGAATAGTCACTCAGGCGCTGAAACCAAACCCCCAAAACTCTCCAGTAGGACGGAAAGGACTCCAACTCCTCTCTCGGAGCCGTGGTGAGCCATACAGCAAAATCAGCGTAACGCTCCTGTTCGATGATCGATTGACCGAGCCCTAATTGCACCGCTGCTGGCGGATCCGGCTCTTGCATGGCTTTGCGGAACACGATCTCAGCTTCATCCGGCTTCTTCTCGAACAACAATCCGAATGCATAGGAACTTTGCAGTCTTGTAGCTTTAGGATGGGCCTCTAGCAATTTCGCGACGATTTCATCGCTGTTGACGGGTTTGACGGTATCGACAGATAGGACCAAGGTATTGATATCCACCTGCCCAAGATCGACCAAGCGTTGCATCCAGCGGGAAGCCTCGAATCGTCGCCCCTGAACATCCAGAATGGCAGATAATGTCTTGATGGTCTCGACATCTTTCGGATGCACCGCCAACAGTTTACTGGATCTCTGCTCTGCTTCAGCAAATCGCACGTTGTTGTTGGACCATTTGACGGCATCGCGATGAGCTAGAAGTCCATACTCGGGATCGGTGAGAGGAATCCTGTCGACCATTTGAAGTGCCTGGTCGACTTTTTTTCGTTGGTTCAAGACATTGCTGGCAACGTAGAGAGCGCGAGAGTCGTTGGGAGATTGCAAGAGAATATTTTGGCATTCGTCCCAAGCTTCGTCGAAGCGACTCCCTTCAAGCAACTTCAACGCTCGAAAGGATGAAGCTTTACGCTGAGTTTCAGTGGATTTCTCCGGATTCGCTTTCGATCCGATGGACCCTTTTTCCGTTTTCATCGCTTCGTCAGGACCGCATCCCATAACCGCGAGGAAAAAAATTAACAAATGGATGCGCCGAAGTAAGCTGCCGGAAGTGCGATTGGGTCGGAAGGACTGTCTTAATCCGGTCGGGCACCGGCATGGGTGAAAGACCTGGTTCATGGCAATCGGCACTCGAAAATACGTATCGGGCGTTCGCCGTCTTCCAAGTCCATGAAAGACGATTCGCAGCTCCATCCTGCGGTACGAATCCATTTCTCGAAGCGATCGCCGGTGTGCCGTTGCGGTTCGCTAAGCCAAACCACTCCGCCATCCGCCAAGCGGCGGCGCAGGCAGGGTTCGAGGATTGGATAAAGGCTTGGGTTATAAACAATATCGGAACCCAGAATGACTGGGAATCGTCCGAGAAAGCTGCTTGGATCAGCCCAGTTGAGGAGTCGCACGCGGATTTTTCGTTTGAGTAGGCGCGCATTGAATCGGCATATCATCAACGCCATGCGTGAGGCGTCGGTAATGGTTACATCGGCACCGAGGATTGCGGCTGCGATTCCCGCGCGACCGCTTCCGCCTCCAAGTTCCAGGACCTTGGTCCCGGAAAGATCTTTACGTTGCTGGAGGAACTTCTCTAGACCGATCGCAGCCCGCCATGTAGCGGCCCAGAAGGGGTCATGTTCCACCGATCCGTCTATCCCAGACATCAACGCTTGTTCGAGCAACCGATCGGGATCGACAACGCGAGTCCACGGATATGGTCGCCCTGCAATTTCGATCACTAGGTGTTCGATCGTGACGTGTCGCTCCAGACGCTGCAACAGTTTCGCGTAACGTGGCGAAAGTGAGTGGGTCTCGGAGCAGTCTTTGGAGCCTAGGGTCGCGGCCATTGGATCACGGACGCTCCTCCATCTCTCGGATGTATGCACGCAATCGCTCGAGTTCGTCTTCTGTGCCTTTCAACTTGAGCATATTCCTGACCCGTTTTTGAAACTCAAAGCTGTTTACGGGCTTCGACAGGAAATCATCGGTCCCAGCATCGACTGCTCGTTCGATGTCTCCTAATTCGCTCAAGGCCGTCACCATCAGGATCATGATCTTCGACGTTTTCGGATCGCTCTTGAGTTTCCTGCAGACTTCGAAACCACTGAGTTTCGGCATCATGATGTCGAGCAGAATCAGGTCGGGCTGGAACAACTCGACTTGATTGAGCGTGTCCTGGCCGTCGAGAGCGATCTCAATATCGCAATCGATTTTAGCGAGAAGCGCTTCTAGCAGCTCCCTATTTGCGGCATTGTCGTCGGCGATGAGGATTCGTGGTTTGCTCATGTTCACCTCTACGCCAAAGCAATCGCGGATGCGAGTCCAGCAGCCGGTACAGGAAATTGTGTAGCCAATTCCTTGACTTCGCCATGGATGCGTTGAAGTGCATCTTCGTTATCATGCGACTTCAATGCCGACGCGATCCAGTGGCCGATAGCACGGAATTCATCGGTGCCCATCCCCCTCGTGGTTAAGGCGGGACTGCCGATTCGAATACCGCTGGGGTCCATGGGCTTCCTGGTGTCGAACGGAATCATATTCATGTTGACGGTAATACCGCAATGATCGAGCGCTTTCTCGGCGACTTTGCCTCCGATGCCAAAGCTGGTGACGTCCACCAAAACGAGATGATTGTCGGTGCCTCCGCTGATGAGTCGAAGACCTTGAGACAGGAGTGCCTCCGCGAGAGTGCGGCAGTTGGCGACCACCTGCTCGCCATACTTTCGAAAACTCGGTGCGAGGGCTTCGGCAAAGCAGACCGCTTTACCCGCAACCGCGTGCATCAGCGGACCTCCTTGAGTTCCTGGAAACACAGCGCTGTTAACTCCCTTGGCATGTTCCGCTTTGCACAGAATCAGTCCGCTGCGCGGGCCACGCAATGTCTTGTGCGTCGTGGTGGTTACGATGTCCGCATATGGAACCGGTGAGTTGTGAACGCCTGCTGCTACTAATCCCGCATAGTGCGCCATATCGACCATCAGCTTTGCTCCGACCTCGCGAGCGATTTCAGCGAAACGGGCGTGCTCGATCTCACGCGGATAAGCGCTCGCACCCGCCACAATCAGCCTGGGGCGGTGTTCGCGGGCGAGTCTCGCAACTTGGTCGAAATCGATTCGATGATGCACCGGATCAACACCGTAATGGAAAAATCGATACAGCTTGCCACTCATGTTCAAATGCATGCCGTGGGTCAGGTGCCCTCCTTGAGCGAGATCCAAGCCGAGAACCACGTCGCCAGGCTGCAATAGATACTGGTATACGGCTGCGTTCGCTTGGGAACCGGAGTGAGGTTGTAC
>CAYXFO010000137.1:0-10108 GCA_964464255.1 uncultured Pirellula sp. | reverse complement strand
TTTTCTACTTGAGGAACTGTGGCTTCTTTAACGGTACCAATAAACCGGGGGAGACTTTCGAGCGGCGGACATCTTCACCGACTCCACCCGAGATCGATCTGCAGAAGCTGCCGACCGAGTGATCGCAGTGATTGACCAGAAAAGATTAGAGCGATGACGGATCGAGCACTACGTGCTTGATCTTTTTGCGGTTCCATGTGTAGGTGATATGAATGCGGCCGTCGCGCGCTTGAATGACGGCGGGGTAACTGTATTCACCCGGAGTGTCTTCGAGTATGACAGATGGCTTCCACGTAACGCCGTCCTTCGACGTTGCAACGTTCAGTGGCGTGCGTTTTCCACCCCATTCTCCCGGGGTCCCCGGAACATGGTTGTAGACAATGAGATGCAGGCCAGAAGCCAGCGTCATCGCATCGATACCGGAGTTGTTGTTCGGCAGTTCACCCAATCGCAACGGGGACCAAGTCTTGCCCCCATCGATCGAGTCCGTCTCAAAGATCCGATCTTGACGACTTCTTCCGATCGCGCGCAATCGATTGGTGTCGAGTTGGAGAATGCTTGGCTGAATCGCTTGAACTGCGACACCATCATTGAGTGGTGCCGTCCGCGACCATGTCTTGCCGGCATCCTTGGTCCATTCAAAGTGGACTTGCCACTTGCTAGGCTCCTCTTCGGTCTCGCTGCTAGAAGGACATAACCAAGTACCATCCGCGAGTTCGATCGGTTTGTTCTTGATCGGACCGAGGATTCCCTCCGGAAGTCGGGTGGGTTTCGACCATGTCGAACCGCCATCAGAACTGGACATCATCATGCCCCACCAAGTCTCAGGACTGGGGCCAACTTTGTAGAAGAGGATGAGAGGCGCAGGAGGACCGCTGCGAGATCTTGGTTGAAAGAGAACCGGATTCCAAGTGGGATGACGCTCACTAGGGGACACAACTCCGTTCGCAACTTCGACGGGCTCGGACCATGAATCCTTTCCTCGACGCGATATCCAAATACCGACATCGGGATGCTTTTCGTGAGTGCCGCCGAACCATGCCCCGATCAATCCTTGGTCGGTCTCGGCTACGGTGGAAGCATGGCAACTGGGGAAAGATGCGGAATCGTAGATGAATTCGCCCTGAGGTTTCACAATCGACTGCTTGCTCTCCTGAGCTATCGATGCAGTCGAAAGGATCCCGCAACACACAATCACACCAACAGACAAAAGACTGCGACGAATGGATTCTTTGTTCTCACTTAGATACATCGATCAGACTCCTTGAGGAATCGGAGTAACGGAAATTGTTTCGTTAGTTACAAAAACCCCTTTTCGGGCTTCCAAAGCGACAGGCCCATTCTCGGAGTTGAAGAGGGCTGTATCGGACACTAGACCAACGGATGTTTTCTCATGGGATGGCTGGAGTTCGAATTCGCGCGTCGTGAACCAGCGAGTCACGGACAATTTGCTCGCTTTGCCGTCCGCACTCGAAATCCACTTTGCTCTTGTACGGCGAGGGTATCCGTTCCAGGCTCGCAACAAAAAGACCGCTTGCAAGTTCGCGACTGACGGGGAAATCCCGAGGACTCTTTGGATCGTAGGGCGGATGTATATCTCTCGGAAATAAACGATCAATCGCTTGGCCGAGAAGAAGACCATCGCAGAAAAAAAGAAGATCAGAAAATTCAGGAATGTCGCAAGCATCGGGCTAAAGGCATAGAGCCCTAACAGTATCGCAACGATTCCTTTTCCAATCGCATCCAAGACGACATCAATGGCGGGAATCGGAGTCAACCAGACTAGAAAGTCAATGACGATTTTGACCGTATTCACAACGATCAAATTGATGGCCAACGCCAAAGACAGCAGGATCTCAAGGGGTAGCGAGAGCACACCGGCTTGATAGAGTACCGGCGTGTTCATCGCCACTTCTGGATTTGTCGAAGCATCCACGGCGTTTGCAGAGATTCGAATCGCGATCAGGATGATAATCGCTGAGTAGGCTTCCACTTTCTCCAGAGCCATCGCGATCGGCTTGCTGAATTTCGTCCATCGCGGCAGACTCGTAACGACCGTGAGCGCGGCCATAATCCAAAAGAGGACCGGATTGTTGAGTGGCCCCGAGACAGACAACAACGGCGAGTTTCGAATCCAATCCGGTCCGTAGGTTGCGATCCCCGACAAGCAGGCAAGACCAAAGAATGGAGACAGAGCGATCGCGGATATCGGACCGAGCCAATCTTGAGCGGCGACGAATTCGGAGATCCTTTGCGCTTGGACAGTATCCGCTGAGCTCGCTTGAACGGACCAACCTGATGCTACGCTGGGGTTGCATGCGATCGCTCCCAAGCAAAGAAGCAAAGCTGGTATAGCCAATGCTCCACCCTGCATTCGCTGAATCATGGTGACTCCTTTAATTGAACAAAGCGGATCGACGGGGTCTTGGCAGATGAGCTGATACCGACCAACCGGACTAATTCGGAATCTATCATACCCGACCTCGCAGCTCGAGCGATTGTTATCTGAGAATCCACAGGGCAACGTTTTGCAATCCGCAGCTCAGCGGCACCAATCAATTTCGCCAGAACCCAACTTAAGGCATCTGTGGTCGTATCCCAATCATGGGCTGGTCGTAATTCTTCCGGGATGCGAGACAAGACTGCCGGCGAGTAGAAAGCAGATGCGCGGACTAGGTAGATCGAACCCGGTTGCCCGCCGACAGCCTCAGTCATTAAATCGTCCCAATCGGTGATACCAATGGCTCCAGGAAACAACTCACAACCTATTTCCCAGGTGGCATCCAATAGCCGCACGCATCTCCAGTGCATCTGCTCGGGATCGAGTTGGGGAAACCGTGCATGCAACGATCGCATCGATTCAACCGTCTCGCCTCCTCCCAAGAGGACAAAAATACGACGTCTAGGCTCACTATGAACCATCTCGTGCATCGATTCCAGGAACCCGGATCCACCAAAAAGGGAAGCGCCGCCGATTTTGACGACGATGTTTTCCTCACAGTATTCGATCATACTTGCGGTTTCTTGAGTGCTTTTGCTGCCATGTAGAGAGCGCCGTGAACGGAAGCCTGAACCACATGGACGAGAGTCGGACCGCACTGATGGTTCTCGAGCGAATCTTGGATCCCTTGTAGGATCTGGGACGTTCCGTCTAAGAGTCCGCCGGTGACTGCAAGCAAATAAGTACCCTTGCTCGCTGGATTGCGGTGCAACGCGAGTCGAACTAGCAACGATAGAGACTCGATGGTTTGGTCCGCAATATCGCGAGCCTGGGGATCATGATCCACAAATCGCAGAACGATCCGACTCAAGGCTGCGATCTCTGCTCTTGGCAACGGAATGCGATACACGGTCGGTATCAATTGCGGTACGGTTCGACAATGCATCGCATCGAGCAACTCGCGGTGCATTTGAGTAGGGGCCAAACCGCGATCATGAGCCGCAATGGCACTCTTCAATCCCTGTAGCCCGATTGAGAATCCACTCCCTTCATCTCCGAGCAGATAGCCCCACCCTCCGACACGTTCAGTCGTTCCTGGGTTCACTGTGCCTACTGGCATATCGGTGCCTACTGGCATATCGGTGCAACAAGCGATGGATCCTGTCCCCGAAATCAGCGTGACGATTCGTTCCCAGGGTGACGGATTGGAGGGTATCGATTGGATTGGGGAGTGTCTTGTTTCCCACAGAGCGGCCCATCGGACAGGTTCGACATCTTCGGTAACAAGGATGCGATTCGCTATCGATTGCGATTGGGCCCAAGTCTTGACTCGCTGCATCTCCTCTGGTCGACCGATACCTGCCATGCACAAGGCGAGTGAATCGACTGCTCGCGGGGCAACGGCTGCGATCTCAAAAGCACTTCGAATCGCAGTTGTCACCGTGGCGTAGGCAAGTTCTTCCCCCACCGAACAGGGATTCGACGGACCAGCGACACCTGTGCCGAGTATCTCAAAATCCCGACCATCGGAAGAGTCGTCCGCAATAGTTGCGAGGGCCGCAGTCGTCTTCGTTCCGCCACAGTCCAAACCGAGAATCAGTCTGTTCATGTCAGACGGTATCCTCGTGAACCATGGCGGGGAATTGTTCCAGTGCACGACGCAGTTGACCGTTGGATTTCGCTAAGGCATCGCGCGCGGCGTCGGCATTGCACTTTCCAAGATGCACGACGATAGCGGTCTTCACCTCCCCGTCGCACTGTGCGAGCAATTCGCTCGCGATGTCGGCATCAACTCCGCAGATGTCGGACACGAGTCGGACACTTCTGCGTTTCAGCTTTGCGTTAGTCGGTTTGAGATCGACCATTCGGTTGCCGTAGGTCTTACCGAGACCGACCATGGCACCGGTGCTGATCATGTTGAGAACCATTTTCGTGGCGGTTCCAGCTTTGAGTCGAGTGGAGCCGCTCAGGATCTCTGGTCCGACCAAAAGACAGATCATATGCTGAGCACACTCTGCGAGCATGGAACCTTCAGTGCACGCGATACCAATCGTCTCAGCACCGCGAGAAGCAGCAAACCGAATCGCAGAGACAACGTAGGGGGTACTGCCGCTGGTAGCGATTCCTACCAGGACATCGTTGGATTGGATGTTGAGCGGTTCTAGATCGACAACTGCGGCATCCATGTCATCTTCGGCTCCTTCGATAGCCCGAGTCAACGCCGTGTTTCCTCCTGCGATGACACCGATCACCATTTCGGGCGGCGTGCTAAAAGTCGGTGGGCATTCCGAAGCGTCGAGCACTCCCAATCGGCCCGAGGTTCCTGCCCCCACGTAGATCAGTCGCCCCGACCGTCGCAGTCGGTCCGTAACGATGGAAATCGCCTCGGCCACCGAGTCCGCCACACGCTCGATCGCATCCACGACCAGACGATCCTGGCGATTCATCAGGTGGACGATTTCCAACGGGGACAACGAGTCCAATTTCTTGGATTCGGGATGGTCCCATTCAGTGAGGGGGAAATCCTTTGTCACTGGGAACGGACTCCTAATACTTGCGAGCGAAAAAATGACTACGATGATGATCTCACGTTTCGTTGCATTCCGAAAGGGCTCCCATATGTTGTTGTGTTTAAGGATCCGAGATGTCATGGCGCGTATGGCTCATGCCTGCGGACTGATTGCCTGTGGATTCGTTGCTACAGGATTAGTTGGCCTTGCGCAAGAAGGCGAAGTTGGCCAATCAAAACAGAGCCTAGTCGGTCAAGGTGATACCAAATGGGTTGAATCGGTAGACCGATTGGTGGAGCAGGCGATGGAAGCGGGCAAGATGCCGGGCTGCGTGATCGGATTTGGATCGAGCCAAGGGCTGACGTGGAGCAAAGCGTACGGACTGCGAAGCGTGGAACCGAAACCGGAACCGATGACGCTCGATACGATCTTCGACATGGCTTCGATCACCAAGCCGGTCGCGACCGCAACGGGAGTGATGCACTTGATCGAGGCGGGGTTGATCCGCCTCGATGCCCAAGCCTCCGAGTATCTTCCGGAATTTGGCCGTGAAGGAAAAAAGGAAATCACCGTTCGGCAACTTTTGATTCACACCAGTGGATTGATCCCCGACAATCCTATGAGCGATTACAACGATGGCCCCGAAGTTGCGTGGCAAAAAATTTGCGAACTCAAACCTCAAGCTCAACCGGGCAAAGCCTTTAAGTATTCCGATGTGAACTTTATCGTTCTCGGGAAGCTGATTGAGAAGCGATCCGGTATGTCGCTCGACCAGTACGTGCGAGTCAAAACGCTCGAGCCGTTGGGAATGGTTGATTCCGGCTATGGAGTTCCGCCGGATCAACGCCATCGCTGCGCCCCGACTGAGAAGCGGGATGGGGAGTGGATTGTCGGTACTGTCCATGATCCGAGAGCCTGGGCGTTGGCCGGAATTGCTGGTCACGCAGGATTGTTCTCAACTCTGGATGATCTGCGGAAGTATGCCCAGGCGATGTTGCAATCGCAACCGGTCGGCGCTGATGGGAAAAGCATCGCATGGCTCCAGCCCGCAACCAAACGATTGATGACCAGTGCGAACCGAGTCCCCGGGGGGATGCGAGGTTTGGGATGGGATATGCAAACCGGCTTCTCTTCGAATCGAGGTGATCTGCTCAGCCCGCGAGCGTTCGGTCACGGTGGCTTCACAGGTACCGTCCTATGGATGGATCCGGATCGCGATTTCTTCTTCGTGTTTTTGAGCAATCGTCTCCATCCCGATGGTGAAGGGTCGGTCAACGGACTGGCTGGTCAGATCATCAATCTTATTGTGAGTTCCGTCGCTCGAAGTGGAGCCGCAACGGAAAGTCCGAAGCCTGTGAAACTCGGCATCGATGTGATTCAGGAGCGAGGTTTTGAGTCGCTACAGGGCAAACGCATCGGTTTGATTACCAATCAAACTGGACTCGACTCGCAGGGCGTTCCCACGACCCAGATTTTGATGAATGCCCAAGGAGTCAAGCTGACTGCTCTGTTTAGTCCGGAACATGGCTTTGCGGGGAATCTCGATGTCAGTCGCATTGAGAATGGCGTCGATCGCACGACAGGACTGACCATCTACAGTCTTTATGGAGAAACGAGAAAGCCGACCGCGGAGATGCTCTCTGACATCGATGCCGTGGTTTTTGATATTCAAGATATCGGGACGCGATACTACACCTATATCTCTACGATGGGTGAGGCGATGACAGCGGCCGCAGAACAGAAGCGAGAGTTCATCGTGCTCGATCGTCCCAATCCGATCAATGGGATCGACGTTTCCGGTCCTATGCTCGACGCAGGAACCGAGTCGTTTGTAGGTTATCACTCGATGCCTCTTCGTCACGGCATGACTATCGGAGAGATCGCGATGATGTTTCGGGAGGAACGAAAGTTGGATCTTGAATTGACGGTGGTTCCGTGCGAGAACTGGAATCGAGCTGGTGCTTGGGACGCTACAGGATTGCCTTGGGTCAATCCTTCGCCGAACATGCGGAGCCTTCGCCAGGCCTTTCTGTATCCTGGGATCGGATTTTTAGAGACCACGAACATTTCGGTAGGTCGCGGCACAGATACTCCCTTTGAAATTTTAGGGGCACCATGGATCAAGTCGGGGCCGCTGGCTCAGGAACTCAATCGACAAGGGCTGGCCGGGGTCGTCTTTATCCCCCGTTCCTTCACGCCGAACGGCAGCAAGTTCCAAGGGGAGTTGTGTCATGGAGTTGAGGTGATTGTCACCGACCGCACCCGATGCGAGCCGGTAGGGATCGGGATTGCGATTGCAGCAGCGTTGCGTCGCCTCCATGAATCGGAATGGGAGACCCGTTCGCTTCATCGATTGCTCGGAAGTCGGGGGGTGGTAGAAGGAATCCGCGATGGCTCGCTGGTCCATGCCGACGATCCTCGAGTTCGCGAGGGGGTCAGCGATTTCTTGACGCGACGAGCGCAGTACTTTTTGTATCCGTAGCGTTTGATCGGTGGCCTTCGTAGACGAGCAACTCGTTCTCCAGGATCGCGCATCGATCGATCGGACGGACTCTAACCAGGTAGCCTGAAGTCGGGATCGGAGATACCGCGGATCATCTCCGCGAGGCGACTGTAGACTTGGAGGATGTGTTGCCAGGTCGCCAAGTCGAGTTGGATTTTGGGATTCTTTTCATCGACTTGGACTGCGTTGACGATTTCTCCAATTCGATCATGGAAGTACTCAAGCAACTCAGCCAACTGCGCTGACTGACTGGGGCTCAACCGCTCTGGGATGTCAGGCAGTGCACTGAGTGAACCCGATTTCGAAACCGTTTGGTCGAAATCGATATCGAGTTCAAAGTCATCGAGGTCTTTTGTATGAGCTACCGCTGAATGCTCTCCATCGTTGGTCAACTCATCCTGAAGGCGGTGGGCGATCTGATCGTGGGTGCCAAAGAGCAGCATACTTCGGCCCAAAAAGATGATGTCGCCGAACCGGAGGATGCGCAGTTGGCAATCTTGACCGTTCACTCGAGTTCCATTGGTGCTCTCGAGATCGGTAAGGACAAGGTGGTTATTGTCCTCTTGGATCTTGCAATGGAATCTACTGATTCTCTCGTCGTTGAGCTGAATGGTGTTCCCTTCCTCGCGACCGATTGTGATTGGGGGCCTAAGATCTGAAAACACACGGCCCCGATCTGCCCCTTGGACAACGCGCAGGGTCAATCTGGTCATACCAACCTCTCAATCAACTTTTGCATAAGCCACTACGACTTACCGTTCGAGGCGAAGAGCTCGACAGGCGATCTATGCCTCGAGACCAATATCCTCGAGGATCGGCGCAGTGGATTCTAATATCATATCTGGTCGGCGGGTGAAAGTCGGTAGTCCAGCCCCTGCCAAAACGTGATCCAAGGCATCTTGGGTTTTCGCTACGATCGAATCGCGTTTCATTCCCGCGAACTGGCTAGCGGCAGCGAAACTGGTCAGTGGACCATCGTACCCATTTTTGCTCAAAACCTGGAGGAATCGAACATTATCGATCGACCCGCTGGTGCCGGACATTTGCCTATTGTCCAGCGTGGACTGAGCGATGGTTGGTATTGATTCGGTATCGGCGATTCGGAGAGAAGCCACCCGATTCCCGGGGATGGAAGCCAATTGCTCCCACGTTCCGCCGCCGACAATCCAGTCAAAACTGTCAATGATCACGGCAATCGATGCATTCTTGAATGACCGGAACAGAGCAAGGAAGCTTTCGACATCCTGGATGAATTTGTACTGTTTCCCTTGGCGATGTTCTTCCGCGGTGGAGAAACTCAGTCCGAGCAGCAGGTTGTTCTTCTCGAAAATCTGTGCGACTCGTTCCACTCGTTTACTGATCACTTCAAAGAACTCAGGAAACGCCATGCGATCGGTAGCAGCAGGGAGAGGCAAGAATCCAGCCCGAGCTTGGAGCTTGCCAGCGATCTCGGCCGTTGTGGGAATCAAGGTCAACGACTTTTCAAAGACGGTGTCATCGGCATCCAAATCAATCGCAAGATCAAAGCCACTGACTTTCATCTTGGAACTGGTCAGGAATCGAGTTGCTCGATCAAAGTCGCTTCGTTGCACTCGCTTGACCAGGTCTTCAGCATCGATGTCCAATCCTTGGAAGCCGTATGTCATCGCCAATTCGATCAGTTCGCTTTGTCGCCCAGAAACACCAAGAATCGTTGCGTTGAGGTTTTTATACATAGATAGTTAATCCTTGTTTGAGTGCAAAGTAATTGTTGGCGCTTGGCCTAGGAGCAGCCAGTTCACCACGAGATTACGACCGAGATTCTCAGTGGGTTGCCTTCGAAGTCACAGCGGGCGATCGAGTATCGCAAAAATGGTACAGCCATCAAGGCGAAATAAAGAGTTGCGAACAGATCAACGGCGCCCTCGTCCTCTTGAATTTCCACGAGGAGAGCTTTGAGATCGTTGGTGGTTCAACATGTTCGCTTCCACTAGGACACTAATCGTTTCGGTCCATGACGGGATCTTCACGTGCCGAACAGAAGGGCCATCGTCTGAAGATTGCTCATCGGAGTCATCATCTCGTGATGTACGGCTTGTGCGAGCATCGACGTCTCGATCTTCATCTTTGATGTCCGCATCATCGCGATGCTGTCTTCCGCGGCCGCCACGACGACGCCGACGACGCGGTCTGGAATCCTCTTCACTAGAAGCAGAGCCATCGTCGTGCGAACGCTCGTCAACGTCATCTCGCACGTCGTGTGTGCGAGCATGGGTTTCGTCCCCTTGAAATTCATCATCAAAGTTGCTACTCGTTCGGGCGAAATCGTCATCCTCACCAACAATGCCAGCACCAAACCCAGACTGCTTTTTCGCTGGGAGAGACTCTTGTTTCGATGCGCTAGTCCTTGGTTCGTGAGAACGTTGGACCGCGCTGCGAGGGGAAACATTCCTTTCAGCACGGGATTCCTGACGATCAGAGTGGCGAGGTTGCTCGCGATCCTTTACCGATGCAACGTCGCGTGGTTGCGAATCGCGGTCACGAGGTTCGGCATCGCGACCGCGTCGAGGTGGACGACGATGCGAACGTCGTTCTGGTTCGCCGTCGGATTGTAGGCCTTCATCGGAGCCACTATCGAGCCGTTCGCCGCTCTTTCCCCGGGTGCCCCTATCGAGC
>CAYXFO010000136.1:0-10277 GCA_964464255.1 uncultured Pirellula sp. | reverse complement strand
TCGTCGTTTTCAGGTTGCTGGGACATGGCGCAAAAGTCCGAGGCAGATAGTGAAGTTTCTCTCGCGCCCCGATTCTAACATCCGGCGGAGATCTCTGCATGGGTTGGCTTGATTGCAGCGATTCCCATCGACTCTCGGGGCATCAAAATGATACGCGGGAGAGTTGCGGGTTGACAGTAAACAGCCGTTCTTGGTGTCTGAAGTCTGAGCTCTGAGCCTTGGATTCGTCGCGCGAATAAATCACTGACGATTGGGGCGGATTTCGCCGGAGCGAAGTTTTCCAAGGTACTCCTGCAACCGGCGGTAGATGATGTTGCTCAGCAAGAACACGCCGATGAGGTTCGGAACCGCCATCGCTAGAATCATCATGTCGCTGAACTCCAAAATGTTCTTCGGACTGACGATCGAACCGAGGAAAGTGAACGTCAAAAAGAGAACCTTATAAGTCATCGAAGCCCCTTGGCCAAACAGCGACACAAAGCAACGCTCGCCATAATAAGACCACGATACGCAGGTAGAATAAGCGAAGAGAAAAATCGCGACATAGAGCACATACTTGAACCAAGCCATGCCGGGGTTTTGCGTAATCGCCGCTATCGTGATCATCGAGCCCTTGTTGTCGACCGCTAATTGCTGAATCTCAGGCAGTCGATACACGCCCGACATCACCACCATCAATCCGGTCAGAGTACAGACCACCACCGTGTCGATGAATGGCTCGAGCAGCGCGACCATGCCTTCGCTGACAGGTTCCTCGGTTTTGGCGGCCGAATGGGCTATGGCTGCAGATCCTGCACCCGCTTCATTGGAGAAACACGCCCGCTTCGCACCGATAACAAGGACACCAAAAAATCCCCCATAACATGCCGCAGGAGTGAACGCTCCCTGAATGATCTGCCCGATCGCGAACGGGATGTAGGTGTAGTTGACCGCAATGATGCTGATGCACATCAGCATGTAGGCGACACACATAAACGGCACAACCATACCCGCGAAGTTCCCGATCGATTTGATACCGCCGATGATGACCGCCCCCACCGCGATGGTCATCAGCAATCCGTAGATCCAGGGGTAGTCCTTGAGAAAGGCAAATACCTCTTCCGAGTGAAATGCGTTCAACGATTGAGACACCTGATACGAATTCCCTCCACCGAACGACCCACCGATGCACAACACGGTGAAGATGATCGCCAGCACTTTGCCAAGTCCTGCGAGATTGAGTTCGGCAAGCCCCTTCTGGAGGTAGACCATCGGACCGCCGAGCACCATACCCTTGGCATCGGTCGTTCGATACATCACCGCCAGCGAGCATTCGGCAAATTTCGTGGTCATCCCAATCAAGCCGAAGAAGATCAACCACGCAGTAGCACCGGGACCTCCCAAGCCGATCGCCATCGCGACACCCGCGATGTTTCCCAACCCGACCGTACCAGACAGTGCGGAGGAGAGGGCTTGGAAGTGAGTGATGTCGCCGCGATGGTCCGCCTCGTCGTATTTGCCACGCACCAAATCGATCGCGTGCTTGAACAATCGAACGTTGATAAAGCCCATGCGTATCGTGAGAAATATTCCTGCACACAAAAGCCACATGACGACAAACGGGACGCTGACGCCTAACCATTGCGGCGTCCAAAAATCAAAAAAGAGGACAGCGGCAAGGGGTGTCACCAAGTAGGTGCCAAAGAATCCATCCACACCATCGATCCAGGTCGCTTGTTCCGTTCCCGCTTGTGAAGGAGTCTTCTTCGGAAGTTCGGCGGGAAGCGGAAGGTCATTCGGGTGAACTACCCGGGGGTTGGAACTCGGCTCTGCTTCCTGAGCGCATGACTCATTGCGAAAAACAAACGTACTCGAAATGCAAAGGGTCCAAACGAAAAGACAAAGCTTAGAAGAGTAGGAATGCATGAATACGCCATTCTTCAAAAAACACAAATCCCGGGTTCTCAGCAAAGAGATAGCATAATAACCAACGATTTCCAAGTCCTTCTACGGAACGGGATAAAATCGTAGAATTGGTGATAATTCGCAGGGCAACAAACAGGATCAGCGAGACTGGGCAGGATGGTCAATCAAAAACGGTCAGCGTTACAGAAGGCGATTTGGTTGACTCCATGGCTTGCGATCTGCCTGGTGTCGATCTCGGCCATTTTTTCGCATGGCCAGGATCCACGGTTACACGCCACCAACGGCGTCTCCGCAACTGCGGTTGCTACTCAGGTCGCGTTGATCGGTCCAGGGTGGGGCGTTGCTCGGATTGAAGTCCCTGTAGGTCAGATCGCAGACGATGCGACCGTGCGTATCGTGGTGACCGATCGCGAAAATCGAATCCTCTATCCCGCCAGCGAGATATTCTCTGCAACGCCGGTTGCTCTCCCGCCTGATCCTCCAACTCCCAAAAGCGGCCGGAGAGTCGGCGATGGTGCGGTGATTCGACGATTGCGAGGGGCGATCGACCGATTGCGGCAGCATATCGAGCCTGAAGAGCACCTGCGCATTCACTTTTTGTTTACTGGCACTGCACCCTTAGCGGTCGAAATCGAAGGGGATCTCGAACTATCGCTAGTCGTCACGCCTAGGGATCCTGCAACTGCCAACGCAAGCGGGACGGCTTCCAACGAGGGTCTCGAGCAGATGTTGGCCGAGTGGTGGAACGGGTACGTGCAGCAAACCGCACGTCAGATCGCCCGCAGCGACTACCCAACGCTCATCGAACGGTATCTTGTCAACATGCTCGGCAGTCGATTCGGGTTTCCAGTCCCCGACCTACTCAAGGTCAAATCCCGTAAACGATCGAGACAGACCGATCCGTTGCCAACGCTGTCTCTTGTTGCAGGCGTTGAGTCCCTTCGGGATGAGATCAGCGAGTCGATGTGGATGGAGCCTAAGTCGGCGAGCGCGCCCAGACAGCAATTGCCCCGACCTCCGCGTTGGCAAGATATGCCGCTGCCCGAGATCCCGCAGGATGTCGCGATCGAGAGTATCGCACAAGCCGTCCCCGATGATTTCTTTTATTTGCGATTTGGGTCATTCGCAAACTACCTATGGTTTCAGCGGATCGGTGAAGCTCGCGGTGGCGATCTTGCTCAATTGGCACTTTTGCGAGGATACAACTACGAAGCCAGCGCTCGCGTGGAACGCATGTTGAATTCGCGCATGACCACGATCTCCAAACTGTTCGGCGATACGGTAATCTCCGATATGGCGATTGTCGGATACGACTTGTATATGCAGGAAGGCCCTTCGATGGGGGTGGTCTTTGAAGCCAAAAACTATGCGGTGCTCAAGGCGTCGATGGAACAAGAACGGTTGGCGACTGCGAACCGGATGAAGGCAGAGGGCTGTACCCTCGAGACAGTCGATATCGAGGGGCAGTCGGTTTCGCTGCTGAGCACACCCGACCATCAGGTCCGAACCTTCATGGTCGAAGCGGAACCCTATCTCTTCGTGACGACCAGCAAGAGCTTGGCTCAGAGGTTTTTGGAAGCTCGAAGAACGAAGGAAACATTAGCAAACAATCCTGCGTTTCGGTTCGCTCGATGGATCATGCCCCTCGAGAACCAGTACGACATGTTCGCATATTTCTCATCAGGCTTTTTCCGAAATCTCCTCTCCCCTCGTTACCAGATCGAGCTGAAACGTCGCATGCTCGCCATTGCAGCGATCGAAACCGCCGAACTTGCCTCGGCCGTAGAAGCGATGGAGGCATCGCATCGATTCTCGGGTGATCTGCTGCCGATTGCCAACAAGACCAAACCAACAGATCGTCCAGCGTCGCAAAGCGCTTCCGCCGAGATCGATCGGTGGATTGCCGAGGGCTATTTGCCTCCTTGGTTTCAACGCCGCGTCGATGGTTCCGAGACCCTTCGCTTCGGAGACGCTTGGATCGACTCGACACGCGGGCGTCGAGGGAGCTTTCTTCCGATCGCCGATACCCCGGTTCCGGACTGTAGCATCGACGAAGCAGCCGACTACGCCACGATGGCGCAGTTCTATGCCAACCAATGGCAAGAGACCGATCCGCTCATGTTCGGACTACGGCGCTTTGCACATCCGGATATTCCCAAAGCAGAGAGACTTGCGATCGAAGCATATGTCGCTCCCCTCGGAAGCGAAAAGTACGGTGCGTTTGGGATGCTGTTAGCTCCCCCAGTCCCTACGCAAGTGATCATGCCGCCGGACGACGTGGTGAATGTTCAGGTGCGACTGGCAGGCATACAAACCAACCAACTCTTCTCCGAAGACCATTTTCTGTTTGCGGGCCTCAAGGATTTGGTCCCGCCATTGCCGGAGGAAACCAAAGGATTGATCGCGATTTTGCAGCTCATGCGGACTCTGCCTGCCTACCTTGGAGCATGGCCGAAACCGGGATACCTCGACCGATTGCCATTGGGGCTCGGGGGCGGACCACCGGACGTGTTGGGGTTCTCACGATCCGTTCTCGGACTGTGGCGATGGCAGATGGGTGGCTTCAGCGTTATCTCCTTCAATCGATCGATCATCGACTCCTGCGCTCTGCATCTGCAGGTTGCCCCGGCCCAAGATTATGCCCAAGGAAGACTGAGGATCCAGGACATATCCAAGAGCAAAGTCGCAAGCCTCTTCAACACGCTCAGCTTTCGACAAGCAGCTCAAACAACACGTGGCAATCTTCTCCTCCTCGATTCGATGCAACAGCAATTGGGAGTCCCACCGGAGCAAGCAAGGATTCGGGCCGAGCAGTTGTTGGATGCGAAACTCCAGTGCACTCTCGGTGGCGAATACCTGTTCACAGATGGTCGATGGATGACCACCGCGTGGCCCAACTCCATTCGCTTGGCCCCCAATACAAATCCATCCACCATCGGCTTTGACTCGCTTCACACCGTAGCTCCCGACGATTACCAGGCATCGTGGCTGCAGTGGTTTCGCGGCGCCCAAATACATTTGACTCAGCTTCCTGAACGTCTCGTCGTCGTTGGAGAACTCGACATGGAACCACTTCCTCCACCCAAGAAGGAAGAGACCGCCCCCGCCTCAGAGGAGTCGGTGCTTCCTAATCTCAATTTCGATCTTTATAACCTACCCTTCCAGTTCTTCCAAAAAGACAAGCCCAAATCGGAATCTAAGTCGAAAGCCGAAGGAAATGGTTCTGAACAACTCGATGCACCGAAGTCGAGGAAGAAGTTTTGAAGCGTTTTCTCATCGGCATCGACGAGGCGGGTTACGGGCCGAAACTTGGACCGCTGGTGATCGGAGCATCGGTCTGGCACGTCCCCGCACACTTGGATACCGATTGCATTTTGTCTCGTTTAGCACCCGAGTTCCAAAGCCGCCCTTGGCAGCCCAATGAATCGTTCTTACCCTTGGGTGATTCCAAAGCGATTTACCAACGGAAGAAGCATCTAGACAGCTTGAACATTCCCATTCGATTCCTTCTCGACTTGTGCGGTAGTTCTTGCCATTCGACCTCGGACTTGATTCGCAACGTCGCTCGTGCCGATGCGCATCGCGTTGAGGAAAAGCCATGGTACGAGCCCTGTCTTGAGGAGGGTTGTTCGGAGAAACTCGCTGTTTCGGAAACTCTGCTCGAATCGGCGCGATTGAAACTGCAATCTCTTGGCATCGAGTTTCGCGGCTTCATGTGCCGCATCATCGACGAAGAGGAATTCAATACTGTTGTGCCAATCGCTGGCAACAAGGCGACTGCACTCGGAGATTGGTCGCTCAAGCTACTGCGGGATTGTATCTCTCTCCTTTGCACTTCGTCCGATCGTCATGCTCCCGCTCAGATCGAAGCATGCTGCGATCGACAAGGGGGCCGCAAGCATTATCTACCTCTTCTCAATCATGCATTTCAGGAATGGGATCCATGGTTCGATGTGATGGAAGAGACGAGTCAATGCAGTTTTTATCGCGGTCGGTTTGAGGGCGCGAATCTAGATGTGCGTTTTCGGGTACATGGTGATTCGATGCTACCGACGGGAGCGGCATCGATGCTGGCCAAGTTCGTGCGAGAGATGTTGATGCTGCGCCTCAATCGATATTGGCGAGATCAAGTCGGTGATTCATTGAAGCCTACGGCTGGCTATCCACTGGACGCCGATCGCTTCCGAAATGCTATCGAGAAAGCAGCAGACGAAATGGCTCATGCATCACAGCGTTGGTGGAGATGCTGCTAGCGAGAGTTGATCCTGTTGATGACAACGAGGACGTCCAGGGGATCGAGCGCACCATCTGGGTTGGTATCGTAGAACGGTGGGGTCAAGTCCGTCAGCGGGTCCAATAATCGTGTACCTGTACGGTTGATCTCATTGATGATGACTAAGACATCGAGTGGATCTATAGAGCGATCACCATTCACGTCCAACTGGAGAACAGGATCTGGGTTGGTCCAGCGAAACGGATCGGAGTCGTTGACGAGGAACTGAAATGACTTGCTGGTTAAGTTCGTTCCTGAAGCCTGGAGAGTGACTGACCGCAAACGTTGAGGACGCAGATCATCGACCGCCGAAACGGTGACATCGACTTGTGAGGCTCCTGCGGGAATCACCACCGATGCTGGAAAATCGATGATGCCACCAGGCGTTGCAGATAACGACACCGTCGCACCGCCACTTGGCGCTGGTGATCGAATTCCGATTGTCAATCGGGTTGAACGCTGCGCTGGTTCATCTTCGTGCAATTGAGCAGATTCGGCCGCGAGTGAGATCGGTTGGAAATCGGTAACCGTTACCGTTATCTTTGCGGTTTGGAAGTTGGACCCCGAGGCGCTGAATTCGACCGTTTGGCTGCCATCGAACAATGCGTCGTCGATAGCGGTGATCCCTACGGTGGTGCTTGTAACACCGGCAGCTAGGTTGACCGATGCAGGCAGGGTAGCTTCGCTCGTATCATTGCTGGACAGTTGGACTGTGATTGCCGAACTGGCGAGTGACGCAGGACGGGAGATCGTCAATACAGCGGCACCGGCACCAGCTGCCTCGGAAAAAGTACTCTTATCAACCGAGAGTGTCAGGACAGGCGGAGCAGCAACGATGATTTGGAACTGCTGTTGCGCGGAGCCTCCGTCATCATCGGTCACCGTCAAAGTAACTGTGTACGTGCCTGGGGCTGTGTAGGTATGCGAACCATCGAAGAATCCTCGTGTTGGATTGACCCCATTACCTAGGGACTCCACGGTCGCATTCCCGCTGTCTGAAAGCCCGTCACCCCATTGAATTTGGTAGGTGAATGTTTCCGACTTGGGGGGAGTCGTCTGGGTTGTACCGAATCCCGGGTCGGAAAACTGACCGATTCGAGTGATACTCACCGGCACCCCGGTTGTTGCCGAAGCATTTCCTCGAGCGACAAACGTGGGCGCAACGTTGCTGATCGCGATCGAGACGGGAAAGGACTTTGTGCCAATCGATCCTTGGAGTGAGATCGCGGCAGCATAATTTGCGTTATCTCCAAAAACTTTGTTGCCCGTAACCCGTGCAGATGGTGTTATCAGTTGCCAGCCGGTGTCGCTCATTGCCGCTAAGTCCAAGCGAGTCGGCATCAAGCGCTCTGCGTTATTGATCGTTGGTACCATGCTTGGTCTCACACCACGGTAGGTGATATCATTGCTGAAGTGATCCGCATCGGCCATGGGTACCTGAGCCCCGAATTCCTGAGTGGCCATCGCGCCCGTAAACTTGCTGTTAACAATCTTGGTATCGAAACTCTGAGTCGTTCCAAATCCGAGTACGTGAAGAAACTCGTGGGCTGCAACGCTCACAAAGTCGATTTGATTGGATCCGATGCCCGACAACGGTGCACCGAAGTACCAATTTCTGCCCGTATCAAACACGATGGCGCCACCCCACGGCCCTACATCCGTCTGGGGACTTGCTAATCCCCCAGTTTGACCTCGTGCCTTGACCGTATTGACGAACGATTGTTGGCCAGAAGCCGAGAAGCCTCCGCGATTACCGAGAGCGGCTTCACCAGAAAGGGATCGTGCGCCGACGAATACGAGAAGCTCATTCGCAGGAATGGACAGGTTCGCTAGCGAGGTATCAAGGCCGGTGCTGGGGTTTTTGAATCGGGCTTGCCACGTATCCACTCCACCTGGCTGAATGGCTGAGAGGGTATCACTAAAGCGGCTCGCCACAGAGTCGAGAGCAGTTTGCAAAAGCGCCTTGCGATCGTTGGATTGAAAAAAATTGGTAGTATCGAACCGATAATCGATAATGACTTTCAATGGCCCCGCCGTGGGTTTCGATGCGATCGTAGCAGGCGAGCTGGTACCATCCCCCCATTGGATCGTTCCTGTGATGTCCCCCATCAACTCCGATACGTCGACCGTTTGGTCCAACGTGTGCGACTGTCCTTCTGCGGTCATTGCCAGCCGCGGGTCCAGCGATTCGATACAAAGGCGTCTGCGCCTGGTCCGTTCCCGAGCCGATCCGTTACCTGAAAACCATGAGCGAAACATAGTACTACCTGCTTCGATAATGTTCTGAATGACTACAGAATACTCGGCAATGTTAGCGGATGTGCACCAGAGACAAGTATAGCAAAGACCAGGGAAAAAGACTCGAGGAATTGAAGCTAGCTAATTCACTTCTAAGACAATGGCGGTTGCATTATCGCGGCCCGACTCCGAAACAGCGGACAGGACAAGCCGCTGGGCAGGCGGTTGCGACGCTTGAACGGAATCTGGGAACAGTACCAGATCGGTCAGAGCGTGGTCCCAAAGTCCTTCGATGACACCATCGGAACACAGGATCAAGCGGTCTCCAGCTTGCAACTCGAAGGTTCCGCAGTGGGGTTCCACGAATTGATGACCTGCTCCCAAGGCTTTGGACAGCACATTTTTTCGCGGATGGAAACGAGCCTGCCGCTCATTGATCTGCCCGGTGCGCCGCAACCAGCCGACGAACGTATGGTCCTCGGAAATCTGGTAGAGTTGATATCCGGAGGATCGACCTACGGTTGCATCGTCGTCAGATCTTCGTATTCGGTACAGTCTTGTGTCCCCGATGTGCGCGAACATCGCGACGCTGCGATGGATCCAAACCAAGGTCAGAGTGGACCCCATGTTCGTGCAGGCGACGTCGTAGGAACCGAGTCGTTCGAGCTCAGCATGAATCGATTGAAATAGGGTTTTCAGGATCCCGGGGGAAGCTTCGATCAGATGTTCATCATTGAGCAGATAAGTCGTCGGCATCATGCGAGTGATCTGCTCGATGGCAATCTTTCCCGCTAACTCCCCCGATCGCTCACCTCCCATACCATCTGCTACCGCGAAGATGAGGTCCCCTTCCGATGAGGAAGCGTTACCGTTCTTGCCGAGATATCTGACTCCACGCTTGTCCGCTAGCATCAATAGAAATCGATCTTCGTTGTTTGAGCGAAAATTGCCGGGATGGGTCATTGCAGACCATGCTAGATTGCGGGGCTTAATGGCCTCACCAAGTGACACCATCTCTTTGCCAACCGTCATTACCGCGCAAGCGTTGTTGTTTTCCAAGATCGTGGAGAATTCAAAATCGATGATGCAGAATCGACCATCCGATGCGCGGTAGGTTACGTTCCGCAGAAACGCATCATCATGCCTAACTCCAAAGGTTTCGAGTTCTGCGAACAACTCTTTAACTCGCGTTTCGCTGAGATGCTCCACGCGCGATCCGCAGTTGCTGGTGACAATCTCTAAGTTTTTCGGGTCAGCCGAAAGCAATCGGGGCACAAAAGGACACCGTCGTGTCTCCAGATAGCGGAGGATGCGACACTCATTTTCGAATCGCTCATCAGCCTTTGGACCGAGAAATTGTTTATGGACTCGGCCATCGTACCCAATGCGCACCAATGCGCGTTGGGTACTCTTTGCTTCTAGCATGGATAGAAAACCGTGAAGAGGTACGGAATCAACGACCAGGCAATCCGGGAATATTAAAGTTGGGAACGGATCCTGGCAAACCCTGGGGTACATTTGGCCCCGCTGGTGCCTTGGTGGTGATGAGGTCCGATAACTCGATTTTCAGTCGTTTGAACTCTGCGTCGCTGACAATGTAGTACCAGTCAGCAAACCGCGCATTGAGTTCCGCGCTCTTCTTTTTGGCTACGGCTAGTCGATCATTTCTTTGGTCGATCTTGCGCTGGTTTTCCTTATTGATCCGCTCACGTTCAGCATCCAACCGTTCCTTCCATTCCTCTTCTGTTAGTTCAGCGGGTGGCTGATCCGGGTTGGAAGCCTGTGCAGGAGCAGGATCCTGGAAGGTTACGAATCTCCCCTTTTCCGGAAGCATCGCCGAGACACCGCCGTCCCCTTTGTC
>CAYXFO010000135.1:2590-10284 GCA_964464255.1 uncultured Pirellula sp. | reverse complement strand
AGACTAGGGTCGATCGCTCGGCCGTCGGTCATGGCATCGATCAGTTTCATAGCCAACAGGGGGGCCATCAAACTACCTTTGCTACCCAGTCCATTGAGGCACCAAATATTCGGGGATCTAGGATGCGCACCGATCAAAGGGTGCCGATCGTAACTAGCGGGTCGAATCGCGATGCGATGCTCAAGGATTTCCGCACCGTCAGGCTCAAATTTCTCGCCAGTCATGGCGGTCCACCGCATGCACAATTCCTCACGCCACCTTCTGGCCGCATCATCGTGACCATCCGTGCTTAACGCATGCCGGTCATAGGTCGCCCCGAGAAGGAATCGCTCTCCTCCGAGAGGAACGATCCAGCCTTGATGGTGAACGATACGATCCAATTGCACTGAGCGGCTGCGAATCACCAGGATATCTCCGCGCGCAGGGTGGAGCGGCAAATCGGAAAACCAACCGTTGGTCCGTGCCCAGTTACCCTGGCACAAAACGGCCCAGCGGGCGGTGAGACCTAAACCGGGCACGACAACTCGATCCGAAGATGGCTGCAGATCTCGATCGATGTCGAGGTAGGCGGAGACGAACAACTCTTCGGATTGCAGGACTCTGCGTGTGGCATCGAGATACCGCGGGACATCCAGTCTCGCGGCGGGCGCCATTTGGATGCCACCGTGAGTTGCAAGCGACGGTGGGAGTTGGGCTTGCGTGATCGCATCGACGTCGATCGCATCTAGGTGGATCATCGCATCATCAAATTGGCCTCGAGCGTTTTTGCACTTCTGTTCGCAGAGTTTGGCTTCGTCCTGCGATACAAAGGCTCGCCAAACTGGGGTGACCGACCAAAAGGACTGCCCGGATTCCTTTTCCGCACGTTGATACAAGGTGTCCGCCGCAGGAAAAAACTCAGGCCAACGCCACGATACCGCGAATCGCGAGCCTGTGACGGGAGTGACCAAACCCGCGGCAACGCGCGATGCACTATCGGGCCGAGGATCATCAACCACCAAGGTTCGCAACCCCTGAACTCGGCACTGCCAAGCCATGGCACATCCAGCGATGCCACCCCCGACAATCAATACATCAACTGTTTCCAAATCTCAACTCGCTATACTTTATGGATAAAAAGTGGTGTGCGGTTTGCCGTGTTTTGCGCGAGGGACTTAGAATAGGTATACTGCATGCAGGCTCGCATTGCAGTGATGCATCGGCTCACGAATTCACACAGCCCCAGAACGGATTGCTCATCTCTTGCAACCTTTTCGACTTGCTTGCCCAAACTGTTCCAGCCGAATTGTAGTGCGGCATGAGCATCTTGTCGGTCAGACGTTGCCCTGTCCCAAATGCAAACATCCGGTCCGAATCGTTCCCCCGGCAGATCCCTTGTTTCCCGCTCCGATACCCGAGGTCATGGGAGTTGGCAAAGGGGTTTTGCCACCAGCGGTGAACTCCGATGCGATTACCAAAGCCGATCCTGCCGACTGGGATGTCGAAAACCTTGCCTCGCAACCTTTTCAGGATCTCCCATCCAATTTCTCCGAATCGGAACCCATCGCACAGCCCACAGTGCGCGTTGCCAACAACGATGTCGCTCCGGTTTCCAATCGCCGACCGGACGATTGGGAAAGCCGCAATGTCGTTGCGAGGAGGAATATCCTGCTGGTGACTCTCGTCGCCGCAAGCGGACTGATGCTGGCCGGGATTGCTTTTTACGTCTTCGTCCGTTCCTTCGGGAAGCAGGCAGATCGCATCGTCAATAATCCTGCTGTTGTCGAAAAACCGGATGCGGAAAAACCAGCAGAAAAGGGGGAAGTCAATCTACCGATCGAAAACCCACCCGAGTCGACGAACGAACAACAGCAGCCTGATCACGAAACAGCCACGCCTGAAACGAAACTGCCACTCAATCTTGTCCCAGATGCGGACCTCACAGGCGAAAACAAAGGCAAAGCAAACGAAAACAACGAAAACGATGCAAACAGTGATGCGGCAAACCCGAACCCCCCCCCCGACGCTCCTCAAACAGCCGTCGAGGACAAGCTTCCCAGCATCTTCGAGGATTTCCAACGCATGTTCGATGCGCCGAGTCGCGGCTCTTGGGATGACATCGGCAAATCCGATCGCACAGTCGAGAGCGACATTGCTCTCGAGAATCGTGAGGTTCTTTTTCGCGAGGAATACTACCCTGACCCCATTCCCGTGACCGACTGGGCCGAACGATCCCAACGCAAGTTAGCCTCTGTAAAGACGCAACCGATGCCTCTACTTCGGTGCATCCATTGGTTCAGCAAAGTTTCCAATACCGGCATCTCCGCCGATTGGTTGGAACTGCGGCTCGCCGGAGTGGATCTTGCCGAACCGATCGCCATCGAAGGCCAAAACGCTTCCATCGGCGAACTTCTTGACCAGATCTGCCAACCGCGAGGCTTGGAGTTGCAGATCGATGATGCTGGTTTTCCGCGTGTTCGACCGACACAAGATCGATTGATCGCCTTGGTTGCTGCCGACGGGATTCTCAATACCGACAAATGGACCAATGAGATTCCTGCACAAGATCGAGACAATTGGGTCCCCTTGGTGATCCGGATGCTCGACTTGACCCAATGTCGTTACGCCCAAGGTCGCGTGGAATGGACCGAGGAAGCCTCCATGTACGACCGCGCACGATTGGTTGCCGCATTACAGGGGTTGAAGCACGCTGCAGCCAATCCGCCTGTAGAAGTCAAAGTGCCTAACGACGCATTTGATTTCGGACGACCCGAGTCGTGGTGGAGCGTCCGTGAAAATGCCCAAGCAAAGATGCCGATGGACCGGATCGTCTACGAAGAGCGACCCGTTATTGATTTACTATCGATGGCATGTGAACAATCCGGCATGCAGCTGGTGATCGACTGGCCCGCCGCTTGGTCCCACGGTTTGCACCCGTCACGCATGAGCCTTTCGGTCTTGCGAGGTAGAACTCTGGAAGAGATTGCAAATCGCTACCTCGAAGACTACGCGCTCGAGTTGGTTCCTTTGGATTCGCGGACGGTACTGCTGACCACCGACAGGGTTCGGCGTTCGATAGAACAAGTGATCCCGATTCGGCTCGATCGCGGTATGAATATGGATGACATCAAGGGCGCGATACGTTTCCTGGTTCCGCGCGGCATCGATCAGCGTTCTCGATTCCGCTCGGAAACAGTGCCAGGAAATGATCAACTCGTACTCTTGCGGATCTGCCTACCCGCCTTAATTCATCTTCGAGATTCCGAATTGCAACGCGCGTTTGGCGTTCAGTCGCCAAATACAAATATCGATCGGGAATAACTGCTGCCGTCCTCGTTCATCGTTGTCACACTGGACATTTCTCCGAGCTTCTCGATTGTTCGCCAAGCATTCACGATATCGCCCGGGCTCAAATCGATCGTGAAGTCAGTAGCAAAAACGGAAATCGGCCGCAGATCACCAAGCATCCCTTGCGACTGATCGGCACCATAACGGATCCAGGGTGTTAACATCCTCGCGATTGCACCAAGATCGATCCATGCGGCTTTGGCCATGTTCTTGGTCGCATCGAATTGACCGTGACCGATCGTCGGTTCCTTCGCTGTCCGGATTGAAGCTGAGAGAAGATCCGAATACGACAGGAGCGACCATGTAGACGCCACGTCCAAACGGGGCATCATCGCCTTGGGCGCGGGGCAATCGTCTGGGATAGGATACCCCAACGTGACGTAGTCGTCCTTATCGGAACGTTGAGGTTCGAGCATTGCCAGGACGGTCGGGGACGAATCACCCCATGCATCGATCACCGAGCGGACGAGTCCTCCCCAGCCGCGAAGCGATTGAATCCAAGCTTGCTGGTCGCGAATGCCGATGAGTAACGCAGCCTCGGGCATCGGAAGGGGTTCCGAGGAACGAGGCAGACTCGGATGCCATTGTTGACTTGTCAATCCGCCTGAACTGAGAATGAATGCATGCTCACCATTCATGTTTGGTAGCGATTGTTTCTGCCACAGTTCGGCCCCCTGAAAAAGAAACGGCCAAGCTCGATCAGCGATCGCAGGGAGTTCACCCAACTGCGGAACAGGCAACTCTTCGCGCGGGATGGTTTTGAGGTCGTCTAGGCGTTGTTTGAGTCTCTGCACAATCGCGCGAGCGGCCTTGAAGTATTCAGGGTGTTCGGCAAGCTGGACATCCAATACCAACAGCGGTTGATCTCCCCAATGCTTCATGCCGCGTACAGGTGTGTCGCCTCGGAATAATGCATTGACCGTACGATAGTGGCCGAGTACTTCCCAGCGGTTCTCGCTGAGCAGACTGAGTTCGGTTGAACCTCGAGGCTCCGGAATCATCGCTTCGATGGTCGAATCGATCCATCCTGCATCGTCGATGCAAGTCATCAGCCATTCACGATATTCTGAGTCGTCCAAATCGTACGTTGTCGGCCTTACAAACGTATTCGCGAGCTTGCTGAAAAAGTCCTTCAACCCCAGCTCAAACGTCGCTTTCGCAAGCCGATCTGAAATGTATCGAATGCCGGTGATGTTCTGGTCTTGATGATCGCGAACCAGTTTCATCTCGGGATGGTTGAGCAGCGATGACTCGACGGCAACGGACGGGAGAGGTTCAGTGGAACCTCCCAAGGCCGCGACAAATCGTCCATCGAGAATGCCAAAGGTCAGGACGAGCGATTTTTCGGATAGCACATCTCGAAGTCGGTCGCGCGACTCGGCATCGAAGATCTCGTTGGTCGGCACCGAGTCCCAAGGAATCAATGCGAAAGGGATCCGCCATTGCAATCTTGTACCCCGTTGATCATCGAGCCGGACCAGCGACTTGAGCGCTTGCCGAGCCTCGGGTCGCATGCCAAGCCCGAATCGCAGTAGCCCCTCCAGTTCGTCAACTTTCGAAAGAGCTCGCTCCTTATCCGTGATCGAACCTGCGAGCGTCAGTGTCGGCAGATTCCAGTCAGGCCCCAAGGTGTCGATCCACTCGTAAACCAACTCCGCTTTCTCGGCACTCGAAATCGATGGGTCGCTCAGCAGATGCGACTTGCGCAGCACGGTCGCCAAACGCTGCATGAAATCGGAAAGTGAGCCGTCCGCGGTCAAGAAAAAATCCTCGGAGACAACGTCTTCGAGAAAGCGAAGCGCATCCTGAGTATTGCGATTCTCGAAGACTGTGCGGACCCGAGATAGGTTGCCCCGGCGTTCTTTCCAGGCTTGTTGAAATTCCCTGTCCACTTCTTTCGACAAAGCTGAGTCGCGAAACCCGCGGAGTGCGGGAGACTCCCAAAGCTCCAACCATGGATCGAGTATTCGAAAACCGCCGATGTAGAGATCGACATCGCGGGATACCTGTCCCACCGAACGCTTCTCCAGTTGGCCGAAAGCGGGTGCAGTAAATGTTGCGTTCGCCAGGATGAGCATCGCAAGGAAACTCATCCAGCCAAGTTGATTCGGCATACCGGCAAAGCGTCTCATGGTGTGTTCGTGATCGGGCAATGTGTTATGTTGAGTTGAATGTGACAGTCAAGTCTCTAGCATACACTTACCCAACGCGGAATGTTATGGATCCCGTTAACGGCAACAGCGCTTATCGCGAATCTTGGGAGTCGACTTGGGGCGAACGCATCGAGCGGTTTGTAGACCTGCAGTTAGCCGATGCCGACTCAGGCCACGGGGTGGAGCATGTCGTGCGTGTTGTTGAAAACGCATTTAGGCTAGCGAATGGGACCGACGCGGATCTCGCGGTCTTGCTTCCGGCCGCTTGGCTGCACGATTGTGCGATCGTGCCGAAGGACTCCCCCCTTCGCAATCAAGCATCCCGGATGGCGGCCGCTCAGGCACGACAGTTCCTCATGGAGATCGCCTATCCGGAGGAGCGACTCGCCCCGATCGAGCACGCGATCGCAGCCCACAGTTTTTCTGCCCGTATCCCGTGTGAGACACTCGAAGCGAGACTGCTCCAGGATGCCGATCGGCTCGAGGCGTTGGGAGCGATCGGCCTGGCTAGATGTTTGATGACCGGCGGGGCAATGCGGCAACGGTTGTACGCTCCGGGTGAACCGTTTCCTATCGGCCGGCAACCCGACGACACGCAGCAGTCGGTCGACCATTTTTTTTGCAAGTTACTGGGTCTGCACCGCACGATGCAGACCGAATCCGGGAGGGCCGAGGCGGTTCGCAGAACCCGTTTTTTGGTCGCTTTTTTGCGGGAGCTAGCAATCGAATTGGGAAACTCGGTTTCCGAGGTGGACCGGAGCATCGAGAGTGCCCTAGCGGATTCGCCGGATCTTGTGTACATAATGGGGACTTACGGGGTGTAGCGCAGTCTGGCTAGCGCATCTGGTTTGGGACCAGAGGGTCGTAGGTTCGAATCCTATCACCCCGACTATCGAAAACCCTTGGTTTCCCTTGTGAGCCCAAGGGTTTTTTCGTTTTTGTTCACGGCCTTGGGACGCCCCCTCTCACTCGATCTGTTTGTGAATCGGTAGTTGAAACGATATCATCGGGTCGGCTCGCAGATCACGCTGCCGCGAATCGCTGCTAGGAACGGAAAATCAATGCTCAGGGTAGCAAGACATTCAACGAACCAATGAGACCGAATGATGAACCGACCACTGTTTCGAATCGTTCTCGTTCTCCTGTGCCTGCTTGGTTGCGGAGCGTGGGCAGCGGCTGATTCTCCATTACCCAAGATGATGGAGCATTCCTATGAAGAGATCAAATCGCAGTTTGACGCTTGGCAAGTTCCACCGGGTGATTACGCCAGGGAAACGCTGCTCGAAGAGCATCGCTTGAGCTATGACGAGCGAGGTGCCGTCAAACGGAGCATGCGTCGGATCTGGAGATTGAAGAGCAAAGACGTAGGCGCGCATGGAATCGTTTATTCCATGTATGCTCCTTGGCATGAAAACCAGCCCACGATCACCGCGAGGGTTTTCGATCCCAATGGACGCGAATTTCGACTCAGCAAGGACGATATTGCGGTTTCTCCTGCTGGCTCGCAGGAACAAGGCATCCTGTCGGACCGAATGGTAGTGCAAGCTGCACTGCCGGGAATCAAAGTGGGATCCATCGTCGAAGAACTCACCGAGTTCAGTGACCGAGATCCCTTCTGCGAGCAAGGAACGTCAAAGACTCTGTCTGTCGATACCTTCTTGTCCCCGGCTTGGTTCTTCAGCGTCGAGATCGACGCGCCCGAAACGTTCCCGATCCAGGTCATGCTTCGCCCTTCCGCAACGGAGGAAGTGGTCCGGGAGGAGTCCAAAACAAACGGACGAAAGGGTTTTGCCTGGTCAACGAACCATCGAAACTTGATCACGGGCGAAAGTTTTGAGCAGGAAGTTCCCTCCGATGTTCAGATCTTTCGAACGATCGTGATCAATACGGGTACCCAGTGGCGTCGTATCGCCGAGTACTACTCCAACTTGGTAGACCAGCGATTGGAGATGGAGACTGTGGCGGAAATCGCCAAAGAAATTCTGTCGGAAGCCTCCGCAGATGAGCGAAACACCATCGAGGGCAAACTCTATCGATGCTCACAGTGGTTGCGTCGGAATATTCGCTACACGGGCGTTCATCTAGGCGATGCTGCCATAGTCCCAGCGAGATCAACGACGGTCGTCAGTCGCAGATTTGGCGATTGCAAGGATCAAGCTTCGCTTCTGGTAGGCTTGTTGCGAGCTTGTGAAATCGAAGCGAGTGTAGCGCTTG
>CAYXFO010000135.1:0-2490 GCA_964464255.1 uncultured Pirellula sp. | reverse complement strand
TGAAATCGGAAAATTGGCAAGCCTCGCTGCTCAACTGAAGTCGACCGATCATCCATTGAATTTTTCCGCAATCATCGAGCCAATCCAGTCCACCCTGGGTGCCGCTCGCAGCGATTCAGTCCAACAAGTCTGGGATCTTCGCCAGCAATGGTTAACCGAAACGACAGGAGATTCCACCTACAAGTATGTAACGTCGCTCGTAAGCGTCGGGCAAGTTGATGAAGCGAGAGAGGTTGCTCGATCGAGCATTGTTCGATTGTCTGAGGACGGCATGGCTCACTGCGCCTTGGCTCTCGCTCTTGTGCATGATTCCGTTGGGCGCAAGCTGGCGTTCGGCTCCGAGATTCGCGAAGCCGAAACCGCCTGCCGCAAAGCGATCGAACTCTCACCGAAACGCTGGGAACCCTACTACTTGCTTACATCACTCCTGGATGCGGATGACCACGCTGTTCGACAGAACGATCCGAAGGCTTACCAGGCACAACTCGATCTGCTCGATGCTGCTGAATCCAAAGGAGTTCAATCGGAGTACTTGGTAATGTCGAAAGCACTTGCCTTAATACGTTTAAATCGAATCGACGATGCAATTTCGTTCGCGTCCAAGAACAAGCTGGAACGGTACGTAAATATCGCAAAGGCCATCAAAGCGGTAAAGGCGTCGCGATGGAGTGATGTTGTAGCGCTACGCGAGCGAATAGCTACTCCCCTGGAACGGGAAATCGTGTGCATCAATGCCGAACAATTCGTTTTGGCTGGACGCAATTATGAGGAAACCGCGAGAGGAAATCTCCTGCTGCGCGGCGTCAGCGAAATGGAAATCGATCGAGTCATCGGGGGAGGCGTTAAACTGAAAGCTGTCGAACGACCCGATGATCCAAATCAATCTCCTGAGTTCGTCGCCAGGGAGTTCCTGCTGAGAATGGTCGCGCAAGGCAATCACACTGAAGTTTGGCCAGACATCGTAGTAAATCCCGAAGATCAATGCGCCAATGCAGACCTGCTGGCCATCTTCACCCAAATGATTCGATTGCCGCTAGCACAGAACGCTGCCTGTTCAGATCGCATGTACGATATGTGCAGCACCATTCCCATAAGAATCGAAGGTGATGATGCGTTCGGCTACATAGCTCGAATCAAATTGCAAGTCGATTGCGACTTGGCAATCATCAAGCAGGGGGAGAAATACAAGGTACTCTTGAGCGGACTCAATCAACGGAACCACGCACTGCATGCTCAGCAACTGCTCGAGGAAGGAAATCCTGATCTGGCAAAGCGATGGATCGATGGGACCATGAAGTCTCAACCCGATGGAATTCTACTCGACCCAGAATCCGGAAACGCAATCAAACGTTTTTGGACCGCCTCGCGAAACAAGACCCCCGAAATCATTCGTACGGCAATCCAAATGCAACTAGCATCCTCCGAATGGACACCGGAAAGAAGTCGATTTCTCCATGATGGGATCGCTACGGAGAAATCGACCTTGAAACGACGGTGGATCTATCTCAGCATTCTGATGAACAACAATCTTCAAGGGGACGAACTCGAAATTGAACTTGGTTTGTATCGAAAGGAATTCCCGGAATCCAATTTCGCAAAACATAAGTGGATTAGCTATCAAGCGGAACTCGGGAATGCAGAGCCCATGCGTGAATACATCGCGGAAACCATCAACTCGAACGATCCCTTGCGTCTCTATTACGTGTCCGAAACCCAATTCATGGAAAAAGATTATGCCGCAATGACTGCCGAGAGATTGGCAAGGGTAAAGGAAAAACCGACGATAAACCACTGGAATCGATGTGTTTGGTCGGGTCTGTTCGCGAACAATCTATCCGAGGATTGGCTCGACGAACTCAGGAGTATGTTGAAGCAACAACCCGACGTCGCGGCGACTCATACCTTGGCGTGTGCGGAAGCTGAAATGGGAGATGTGGACCGCGCGGTGGCTCATCTTCGGCAATTGGTCGATTTCCAAGCAAATCGGCTTACTAGCCATGATTACTGGATCCTCGGTCGAATCGCTGAGCAATGCGGCTTGCCCGAAAGAGCGGCCACCTATTACGCAAAGGTTGAAGATGAAAAGCGCGGGGGGAGGACCCACGAACTGGCTCAGCGCAGGATTGCGATTCTGACTCAACCGAAGGAATCGACACCCGCTCCCTAGCGAGCCCCAGTTTCAAGACGATTTGCACTTATCGATCCCCCAGCTCTCGATTACAGTGATGGTATTATGTAATCCATCAACGCAACCCTCCGTTTTCGTCGAGGGTACCGAGGCCTCTGTGTCCATGAAGTTCTCTGATCTCCCGATCATCCCGGAGATCCAATCCGCTCTCAAGTCGCTTGAGTATGTGACCCCCACCCCAATCCAGGCCGGAGCGATTCCACCGCTTTTGGAGGGGCGAGACTTGCTGGGCTGCGCTCAAACGGGGACCGGAAAGACGGCTGCTTTCGCAATACCTATCCTGCAGCAGATTCATCAAATCA
>CAYXFO010000134.1:0-10546 GCA_964464255.1 uncultured Pirellula sp. | reverse complement strand
TTTATCGGCTGCGTCAATCCGTGCAACGGTCTCGCGGTGACTCATTCGACCTGGGCACCTTCCACGAGCAGGTTCTCAATTGTGGCACTCTCCCCGTCAAATACCTCCCAGAGTTAGTCAAGTAGACTAGAGAGGCTCCCCTTGTGCACGCCTCGAGTTGTGCAAGATCGAATCAGATCAAGGGGCAAGTCTCCGGCGGGTACTCTACGGCGAGACTCGTGTATCAGAATCGCATCGCCTGCTCAAGCAAGTCATCCAAGTTGCTCGGTGTTGACGTCGCGGGAGATTGGGTCGAGATCGAGTGCAGATAAGGAGACGCAGAATCGCTTAGCAGATCACAACCGCCTTGGTGGTGTCCTTCCCTGACCCAATCACAAGTCGCTAGATTTGGGGGGCAGAACTGCGTACGGAGACGTGTGATAATATCCCCGAAGACAGATTCGGCATTCCTGAGGTCGCCGCATCGGAGGTACTGCTGAACTTCCTGGACGCTCACCCCGAGTGCATGCAGTTCATCACGCATGGCTACTTTGAGCGGGCAGAGTTCCTCGGCAACGGGTGCCACGCTGGAAGTATTGCGTTCCTCTATCCCCGATTCGCGACCTGATTTCGCATCCTGGGGCTGGCGTGGAAGTGCCTGCATCATGACCTCGTGTCACTGTGATAGACTCCATTGATCTCGATGTAGCTTCCATGCTGACGTCGGCCATCCTTGGCTGTCGAGAAAGGTAACGGATAGACGGGCCCGTTGGCAATAACAGGTCATGTGATTTTTTCACTGCTAGCATAGAATATTTCGTTATCGCCCCAACGGGGGCGAGCTGATACAATAGTCGCATCATGCACTTGTCTTCCTATCCATGCCTAGTCGTTTCAAGGTTCCTGCTGATCGCCGCTGTCCTTCTTGGGCAGTTTTCCGGCGGGGGAGTTTGTTGCTGTTGGATCAGGTATTGTGTTGGACAATTCGCAAGTCCGGAAAATGAACGCCCATCGGTCCGCAGCGAGATCAAGAAACCTACCTGTCCCAAATGCTTGGCGAGGCTCAAAAAGTCACAGGAGACTGGCGATGAAATCGCTGGGGCTCGTTGCCCATGTGTTAGCCATACATGGATAGCAATTAGCAACGAGTTCGAGATAGAGTCTCGCATGCATCTGGACGGTGGAGCACTAAACTCTACCCCGGAATTATTTTCCTTTTGGATTGGTGATCTATCCTATTCCGCACCGCTCCATCAGGGTGTTCGGGATACGGATGGCGGGCGTTGGCAAGCGCGCGCCTGCATTTGGCGAATTTGATCCTCCAGCGCAATCTTCGCGTTCGATTCGCTCTTCAATAAATGTGCTATTTCTGCTCTGCCCGTATGGAGGTCTGTTCCGTGAAACGTTTTATGCTTTGTGTGTTATTTAGTGCGATCGCTGTCAGCATGGCTGCCAACCCCACCGATGAAGAAGGGACCGCTTCGAAGCGTGACTCACTTCGTATCGCTGTTCAGAAGTTTTGTCCCGTATCAGGAAGGGAACTACCTAAAGACCAATCGTTACCGACGTGGACCGATGCCACGACCAAAGAGCGGCTTTTTGTGTGCTGCGAAAAGTGTGTGACAGGTACTCCGGATACCAAGCATCTGGAAAAGATTCGAGAAAGACAAGCTTCAGCCCAGCGCGAATGTCTGGTGATGGAGAACGAGGTCTCGTCAGATTCCAAGTCGCAAATCATCGGTGGCTATCGCATCTTTGTCTGTTGCCCTCCCTGCTTCAAGAAAGTGGAGAAGGCGCAGGATAAATACTTCTCCAGGCTCGATGCGTTGCATGAGCAATTTCTAAAAAAGGAGTAAAGATCATGGAATTGGATTTGCAATTGGTCGCAAGTCATCGGCAAGCTCTTCAGAATCGAAAATCGGGCTGGATTCTCCTTGCGTTGTTTACCCTTGCGGGTTGCGGAGTAGCCCCTCCAAAGCCTGATGCAGACCGGCAACCAGGCGGCCCGGTATCGCAGGGTTCGCTACCTAAGCTTGAATCCGAGACAGCGACTGACGGGCACGAGCACAAGCCAGGTGCACACGGAGGCCTGATCGTGTCACTGGGCCGCGACAGTTACCATGTAGAGGCCGTCTTTGACAATCAAGGGATGGTTCGACTGTTCACTCTCGGCTCAGATGAAACGCGGGTGATCGATATCGAGGCCAAGGAACTGCAGGGCTTTGTGAGACTGGATGGGGATGCCGAGGCGCAGTCGCTGAAGTTCCTTCCCGAACCCCAGGATGGTGACGGCGAGGGACGATCATCGCTCTTCGTGGCCAAGCTACCCGAATCGATGGTGGGACAGATGGTGGAGATCACGATCCCCAATGTCTGGATCGATGGCGAGCGATTCCGCCTCGCATTCACCAAGGCGGATCTCCATCAGGGGAACAGTTCGCATGGAGATGTTTCCATGCCCAAGAAAGTTGCTGATGACGACGAGCAGAAACTTTATCTCGAGCCCGGCGGCCTTCACACCGCTGCGGATATCGCTGCCAATGGCAACGTCACTCCCTATCAAAAGTACCGCGGTATTCCATCGACTCACGATATGAGTCCGAAACCTGGAGATCGGATATGTCCGATCACGGAGACCAAGGCGAATCCGAAATTTGTCTGGGTGATCGGAGGCAAGAGCTATCAGTTCTGTTGCCCGCCTTGCATCGACGAATTTCTGCAAAAAGCGAAATCGTCTGACGAACCATTGCCGGATCCCGAGAGCTTCGTGCAAAGCGAGCCTAAGCCGTGAAATATCGAAAGGAAATGACTGCGGTTGCGGCAGCGGGATTCCTTGCCTGGTGGGCGATTGCGTTTGCCCACGAGGGACATGAGCCGATTCCCTCGAAGGGAGCATCGGTCGATGCGAAGCGAGGGACAATCGCGCTTTCAGCGATCTCGAGGGAGTTGCTCGATGTTCGGACCGGAGAGGTGGTCGCTTTGCGTCACCAAGACAGCGTTCGCACGTTTGCAACGATCGAATCGCCGTGGGGGCGCAAAGCGTTTGTCGCGAGCATGCTGCCGGGGCGTGTCACAGCGATTCATGTACGTTCCGGCGAACGGGTCGAAGCAGGTCAGCTTCTCGCCGAAGTCGAATCTCGCGATCTGGAGTTGCTGCATCGAGAACAGGTAGATGCAGCGCGGGATTTGGAATACGCAAAAAAAATTCTTGAACTCCTAGGACCGTCGCGACAAACGGGAGCAGTTCCCGAACTCCGTGTCTTCGAAGCAGAGAACACGATGCTGCGTTCGAGAAATCGTTTGTGGCTCGTGGAGAAAAAGGGATCTGTGTTGGAGTTGCCGTGGCACGACGAGAAACACTCTGCAACCGAGCAAACCGGACGCGAGCATTGGGGGACATTGTTCGTGCGGTCTCCAATTACCGGTATCGTGTTGCAGCAGGATTCGGTCATCGGTCAATCGGTCGCCCCCAATACGCATCTCTTTCAAATCGTCGATAACTCTCAGCTTTGGGTTCGGCTGCACGTTCTCGAGAGCGATGCTCACAAGTTGGCGATTGGCACGCCGGTTGAGTTGATCCTGAATGCCTTTCCTGGCCGTGTATGGAAGACAAAAATCGACGCGATCTCTCAAGGGATCGATCCCGCAACGCAACAGATCGCGGCATGGTGCACATTGAATTCGGACGCCATAAACACAGGCATCCAGCCGGGGATGACTGGCCGAGCCGTTTTCTTTCGCGAAGCGATGCAGGAAAGATTGTCGGTGCCACGCAGCGCTCTGTGGAGCGATGGCCTATCGCACTATGTTTTCGTGGAAACCGCTTCCACCAAGCAAGGTTCGGAATACGAGCGCCGCTTCGTATGGGTAGATACGGAGCGAATAGCCAAACCTGACGCTCCGAATCCAGCTGGCAATGCGATCGATTCGGATTTTGTTGAGCTCACAGCCGGCGGCTTGTTCACCAGCGATCGCGTTGTGATCCAAGGAACGCATGAATTGGCAGGACTACTGAGTCGGTCTTCTCTGCGTCTGGACGATCGGATGGCAAAAAATCTAGGAATCGAATTCCAGAAAGCGAACCCCCGGACCATCAATGACATTCTCTCGATCAATACCCAAGTGGACCTGATGCCGATGAAGCGGTTGCGTGTCGCGCCGCAACTGACGGGTACGCTCAAACGACTGCATGTCGATCGTGGTCAGCAGGTAAAAGCGGGAACGGTGCTTGCCGAGTTGGCAAGCCTGGAAGCAGTTGATATGCAATTGAACTGGATCGAGTCATTGCTCGACTATGAGTTGCAGCGGGAGATGCTGCAACGACTCAGTACCGCCGCAGGGAGCGTATCGCCGCGAGTTTTGCTCGATCTGCAGAACTCGCTTGAAAAGACTCAGACGCGGTCTGCGAGCCAGGAACATCAATTGGAATTGATCGGCTTTGACGCGGATATGCTTCGAGAGATAGCGACCCGCAAAACCGTTTTCGATGCGTTCCCGCTTCGGGCACCATCGGATTCAGTCGTAATTGATTTCGTCGGAACGACCGGAGATGTCATTGAGTTGGGAGAGGCACTGTTTGAGTTGCATGACCCGAGCGGCTTTCAAGTCATCGGGTTTGTGCCTGCCAAAGATAGCGCCAAGGTGGTGGTGGATCAAAGAGTTCGTGTGCAGTTCGATGCATTTCCCAACCGTGATTTCCTCGGCAAGGTGGCCGCGATCAGCCCAGCAGTCGCAAAAGACTCCGGGGCGCTGTCGATTTGGATGGAGCTCCATGATTCGCAAGGGCTAGGATTTCGCAATCGAATGCTTGGGCGAGCGTCGGTGACTATTGGGGCTGGGACCTCGTCCCTAGCCATCCCGCGATCCGCGATTGTCCGAGAGGGACTCATTGCGTTTGTCTTCGTTCGAAGCATGAACGGTAACATCGAACGCCGGCAAGTAACAACGGGACCGGAAGACGATCAGCATGTGTCGATCTTGACAGGGCTTCAGCTTGGCGAAGAGGTCGCTGTGACACAGGTCATGGGACTGCAAACAGCACACGCCTCCATTCGATAAGGCTCACCCATGCTCGATTCGATCATTCGATTTTCTCTCAATCATCGTTCGCTTACTTTCCTGGTAGCCATCGTGGTCGCGATCGCAGGCTGGCGCTCGGTCGCTTCGTCGCGCGTTGACGTGTTTCCCGATTTGAATCGCCCAACCGTCACGATCATGACCGAGGCGGCCGGTTTGGCGCCCGAGGAAGTCGAGTCCTTGGTGACTCGGCCGATCGAACTGGTGATGGTTGGGGCGACCGGCGTACAACGTGTTCGCTCTTCATCAGCTCTCGGCTTGTCGATCGTATGGGTCGAGTTCGACTGGGGGACTGATATTTCGTTGGATCGTCAGGTTGTCACGGAACGTTTGCAACTGGCTCGGTCGCGATTGCCATCGGGAATCAATCCTGTGATGGCTCCGATATCGTCGATCATGGGAGAAGTGATGCTGATCGGTCTGCGAAGCAACCGCGCAGATCAGGGCCCAGATGCCGCACTCGAGTCAGCCATGGAATTGCGTACCATCGGCGAGTTCGATCTTCGCAATCGTTTGTTGGCGGTACAAGGTGTTTCCCAAGTCTCGGTCATGGGCGGGGTGCTGAGGCAGTATCAGATCGTCACATCACCTGAACGCTTGCTGTCGCAAAACGTTACGCTCGATCAACTGGTCGATGCGGCACAGCGAGCAAGCGTTCTTGCGGGAGGTGGTGTTATGCAACGAGGAACACGAGAGTCGGTTATTCGCATCCAAGGCCAGGCGCTGACGCTACAACAAATCGCGGAGTCTCCCATCGTTTTGCGCGAGCCGATTCCTGTGAGGATCGGGGATGTTGCTGAGGTTCGATTTGACGGTCCTGTGCGACGCGGAGATGCCGGTTCATGGATTCGCGATCCGGCGTCGACTACTTCGCGGTTCGAAGGGGGGCCAGCAGTCATTCTAGCCGTACAGAAACAACCTCAGGTCGACACAGTGAAACTGGATCGCGAAATCGATCGTGCTCTGGCAGAGATGCGTCAGGAACTCCCCGATCATGTTGTTATTGACGATCAAATCTTTCGCCAATCTCGATTCATTCGCGCTGCGGTCGACAATGTTTTGAGCTCGATTCAGGAAGCGGCACTATGGGTCGTAATCATTCTGGTGCTCCTCCTGGGTAATATTCGCACCAGTATCAGTTCGCTCGTTTCCATGCCGATGTCGATCCTGTTGACCTTTCTGGTTTTCGATTGGCTCAAGATCGGTATCAATACCATGACACTCGGCGGTATTGCAGTCGCGATCGGGGATCTAGTCGATGACTCGATCGTCGATATTGAAAATATCTATCGCAGGCTCAGGGAGAATTTCGGGCTCGATCCGGAGCATCGGAAACCGATCTGGGATGTGGTCTACAAGGCTTCGTGCGAGGTCCGCAATTCAATCGTTTATGCGACAGCCATTGTCGTGCTGGTGGTGTTGCCGTTGTTTTCATTGACTGGCATCGAAGGGCGATTGTTTGCACCGTTGGGTGTTGCCTATCTGATTTCCTTGTCTTGTTCGCTGGTCATCTCGCTGACACTGACGCCGGTGCTCGGTTATTGGCTGTTGCCGAGTGATCGGTTCTTGTCGCAAGCGAAAGAGCCATGGCTGACCAGGGTGCTGAAACGACTGATGGGTCGCGTGCTGCATTGGACATTGCCTCGTGCGAGTTGGATTCTCGGTGCGGTTCTGCTGTTTGTGGTTTTTGCTTGCGTATCGATTCTCGGCATGGGGGGTGAGTTCTTGCCGGAGTTCAATGAAGGGACCTTTACGGTATCGCTCCGATTGGAGCCGGGTACATCCCTCGGTGAAAGCGTGCGTGTGGCGTCGCAGGTGGAAAAGGAGTTGTTCCAAATACCAGAGGTTCAATACGTTGCACGACGAACGGGGCGAGCTGAACTGGATGAGCATGCCGAAGGAGTCCACTCCTCCGAGATCGATGTGGGGCTCACGCCGCATAGGGTCCCCAAGTCAGGGCCTCTATGGAAAGCGATGGCATGGTTGCCGATTCCCAAAAGCTGGAGCCATGAAACTCGCGGCCGAGGGATGAACGATGTCGCAGAAGAGATACGCGATCGCATCTCTTATCTGCCTGGAGTCGCTGTAAATGTCGGGCAACCGATCTCCCATCGAATCGATCACATGATGAGCGGCGTCCGGGCACAAGTGGCAGTCAAGATATACGGCACGGATCTGCAGCGACTGCGCGAGATCGGTTACGACGTCGAATTCGCTATGCGATCGGTGCCGGGAGTTGTGGATCTGCAAGTCGAACCGCAGGTCGAGGTCTCGCAGGTTCGCATGCAGATTCGTCGCGAGATCGCTTCGCGATATGGTTTGTCACCGAGCGATATCGCCAAATGGTTGGAGACAGCTTATCAAGGCAAAGTGCTATCGCAGATCCTCGACGGCGACCAATATTATGGGCTCGTGGTGTGGTATGACGAAGCGTCGCGACGCGATCCTCAAACGGTCAACGATACGGTGATTGAGACACCATCCGGACGACGTATGTCGCTCGGGCAACTCGTCGAGATCGTCGATACCACCGGCCCGAACATGCTCAATCGCGAAGATGGCCAACGCCGCTTCGTGGTTTATTGCAATGTCCAAAACCGCGATCTTGCCCGAGCGGTCGCAGACATCGAATCCGCTATCGATCCGATTCGCGAACAACTGCGGCAGGAAAACGCTGGCTACCGACTTGGGCTCAGTGGTCAATTCGAAGCGCAACAGGAAGCCAATCGAAAACTAATCTTTTTCGGGATCCTCAGTATCGTTGGCATCTTGTTTTTGCTTCAGAAAGCGGTGAAGTCGTGGTCTGCGGCGATTCAGATCCTCGTCAATATTCCGCTTGCGGCACTCGGATCCGTTGCGTTGCTGTTGATCGTCAATCGGCCCGATTGGAGTCAATTGATGGCGGAACCGGTATATCGATGGCCCTTGGTTTGGACCAGTGCGACCACGTTATCGGTCGCGCATTTGGTTGGCTTCATCACGCTCATTGGGATTGTTTGTCGCAATGGGATCCTGATGGTTTCTCACTATATCCATTTGATCGAGGAGGAGGGTATGCCTTTCTCGAAGGAGACTATCATTCGCGGCAGCTTGGATCGTTTGCCGCCGGTGTTGATGACTGCCATGACCAGTTTCATCGGGCTAGCACCGCTTCTGTTTAGCGCCGAAGAGCCCGGCAAAGAGATCCTGCATCCATTGGCTTTGGTGGTGTTTGGAGGAATGCTGTCCTCGACACTGCTCGATCAGTTGGTAACGCCAGCGTTGTTCTATCGATTCAGCGCTGGGAGATATCGCAAACAGTAACGGATGACAGGATGGTGCTCATGTTTTTTGTTTGACCAGTGGTCGGGAAGCATCAACGCCGAGCATGCAAATTGCCGCAAGCAAGAAACAACCACCGCAAGCGATAAATGCAGGCATCTGGCCCAAACCATTGGACTCTCCCAACTTCATCAAACGTGGGATCATCAGCGAGCTAAGCGATGCACCGAGGTTCCCCCACATGTTTGCCCAACCATAAATGGTAGATGTATTTGGACCACCGATATCTTGCATGAAGGCCCAGAACGACGGATTACCGAAGTCGGTCATCATGGCTACCATGCCGCAACAGATTAGGATCAACCAAACCGAATCGAGCCAAGGGCAGAGAAAATAGGCGATCGATGCGATCGTGGCCGCTCCGGTGACGGGCAGGACTCTCCCCCATCGCAGTCCGAATCTTTTGACGGCGTGGTCACTTGCCCATCCACCCAACAACATACCCGGCAAACCGCAGGCCAAGACCAAGGTCACCATAAAAGCTCCCTGGACATCGGGGACATTTTTCACTTGCGTGAGATACGAGGGGAGCCACGTGATCAGGAACACCCATCCCGCATTGGTACAGAATTGCGTAATTGAACTAAGCCACAGCGACCGATTGATCACGCAAGCCAAGAGAACTCTCGCAACATGTTTTCTTTGCCCCTCTTGATCGGGTGCGTGTCCGATCGCGTAAACTTCGCCCTCGTTAACTTTGGGGTGTTCGCCAGGTCGATCCCGAACAATGATCCAATAGAGAATCGCGACGACGACTCCTACTAATCCATACAAGATCAAAACAGCGCGCCAACTTGCAAGCCAGGCAACCAACAGCGTGGAGATCGCCGGGGCCAACATTGCTCCGAATCTTCCACCCAAACTGACCCAGGAACTTGCCTGGCCGCGTTGATGTAATGGGAACCAGCGGCGTATCACACCACCTGAAGTCGGGTACGCGCCCGCCTGCGCAACACCGCACAGCAACCTCGCTGCTAGCAACCCGGTCAAACTCGCTACCCAACCAGTCATGAAGGTCATCAGCGACCAGCCGAGGATGTAAATCGTCAACATCCTTCGAGCACCCCAGCGGTCGCTGGCCCAACCCGCAGGGATTTGAAAAATCGCGTAGGTAAAGAAGAACGCGGACAACACCTTTCCGACTTCTTCGGGCGGGGCTGGAAAGTCTTGTCGAAACAGATTTCCCTTGACGATCTCTCCCAAGCAGACACGGTCCAAGTAGAGCAAGAACGCCATCATTACGCTCGCCAAGGCGACCATGTAGCGTACATTGGAAGGATTCGTTGAATGCTGAGCCACGGATTTTCGATAGCACGTGTTGAAGGATGTTTATTAAAGTACGATCATACTGGACAGTTTGACTCTCTGCTGGAATGGTTCTCGAAGAAAGGGATAGAGATGTGGATTTTTGACGCGCATTTGGACTTGGCCCTCAACGGTGTCGATTGGAACCGAGATTTGCGGCACAGCGTCGATGATATCCGCGCTCAAGAAACCACGCAGGGCATGACCGATCCTGGGCGGCAACACAATACGCTCAGTCTTCCCGAACTGCGAAGGGCGGACGTCGCGGTGTGCCTGACTACCCTTTTGGCCCGGCAGGAAATGGAGATCAGTCATTCGTTCGGCTGGACATCGCCGCAGACTTGCTACGCGATGGCGCACGCCCATTTGGCGTATTACCGTGCGCTCGAACGGACGGGTTATCTGCGGATGCTGAAAACGAAGCAGGATCTCGAACATCATTGGCAAATGTATACCACATCGCCGCAAACGACACCGCTCGGGTTCATCCTGACCATGGAAGGAGCCGATCCAATTCTCACGCCGGATACGATTCACGAGTTTCATGCCGCCGGGCTTCGTGCACTGGGGCTGACCCACTATGGAACCAACCGCTATGGTGGAGGCACGCGAAGCGAAGTGGGACTGTCGTTGACGGCAGTCGAATTGCTCAAGCACTGCGAGGAGTTGGGGATCACGATCGATATGACCCATTTGTCCGATGTTGCATTTTGGCAAGTCGCCGACCTTTTTCATGGCCGCGTTCATGCGAGTCATCAGAATGCAAGAGCGATCTGCGATTGGCAAAGGCAATTCAGCGACGACCAAATTCGATGGGTCATCGAACGAGACGGAGTCCTTGGAGTTTCCATGGATGTGATCATGC
>CAYXFO010000133.1:4075-10622 GCA_964464255.1 uncultured Pirellula sp. | reverse complement strand
CTTGATTTGCGGCGCGATGAGTACTAACTCGAGGTTCGGTTGAAGGTCGCCATTCTCGAATACATCTGCAGTAGCGGCGTTTTCCGCGACTGCGTTCCCGAAGGTAATCGCACTCCGCTGACCTCATTGCTCGCTGAAGGTTACGCGATGCTCTCCGCATTGACCAACGATATGATCGATGCAGGAGTGAATGTCTGCTCGCCGCTCGAGACGACGATTGCCGCTTGGCCCCGATGGCGCACGTGGACCGATTCTCAATGGACCTGGTCACCTATCCCGTACGATCCCCAACGCTCGATGGATGACGTGGCGACTCGCTGGATCGAATTGTCGCACACTTGCGATGCGGCAATCGTTATCGCTCCCGAACTCGATGGCATCCTGCCTCGAATCATTGCTCGTCTACGAGATGCCGGAATCCCGGTCCTGGCCAGCGATGCATTGTTTTTGTCAACTGCATGTGACCAGTGGAGAACCTGCCAAGCATGGCGAGCATCGGCAGTCAGACATCCCGAAACCTGTTTGCTCGAGGAGTTCCTCCACAATGCTGACCAACAGCCCGATGATCGATGCTGGGTTCTCAAACGCCGCGATAGCGCAGGTTGCGTAGGGTTGCAGCGATTTGAACATGCCAGGGCACTTGTCAGCAAAGCGGCTCAGGATCGGGAGCTTCGGGATTCCGGCGACCGCTGGGTTGTACAGCCCTGGATTCCGGGGACTGCGGCAAGTTTGGCGATTTTGTCCGGCGAGAGGCACCGCGTTTTGGGAGCCTTTGAGCAACGAATCGAGCCGTGGGATGAGGAAGATTCCACCGAAGAAGATTCCACCCAATGGGGCTACTGCGGAGGATCTGGGCCCATTCCCGGCGTGACTCTCGAGGCCCTGGAACGCTTCGCTGACGATGTCCTCAGGGCAATCCCAGGCAAGCCACAAGGCTGGATCGGCATCGATTTCATCATGGAACCCGATGGGCGATGGTGTGCCATCGAGGTCAATCCGCGTCTGACCACCAGTTACCTCGGCTATCGAAAATGGTACGGCCATCGGTTGGCTGGAAGCTGGGCTACGGGTCGGGATTTCGAACGAAGTGTAGATTCCGACCGCGGCAATTCACTGCCTCAGGACTTGCAAGAGTTTCCGCGAGTACGCTTTTCTGTGGAAGCGTTCGAGGGATAATGGGCTAGATGCCTCTGAGCATCCACTTACCTGCCTTCCCCTGCCTTCACTCAAGTCCCACCATGACTGCTAATCGTCACGTTTGTCTCTCGCTGATCGCGATGGTCTGCTCCGGTGTTGCTCTCTCCGGTGTTGCTTATGGCGAGGAATCGCCAGACTTTCGGACGCAGATCCAACCCATCCTGGCAGAGCATTGTTCGCAATGCCATGGAGTGGACCAAACAACCCGAGAAGGAGGCTTGAGACTCGATCTGCGGGCCAGCGCATTGCAAGGAGGGGATTCGGGTCTCGCTGCGATCGTTCCTGGAAAATCATCCGAGAGTGAATTGCTTCGCCGCATCCACTCTCAAGATCCCGACGAAGTGATGCCGCCCCCCTCCCTGAAGAAGCCGCTGTCCGATCCGCAGAAGGAACTGCTCAAGCGATGGATCGATTCCGGGGCGAACTACCAAGAGCATTGGGCGTTCGTTCCACCTCAGATGCCTCAGGTGAAACTCGATCAACCTGTCCATGACAAGACCTACCGAAATGCCGTCGATTGGCTGATCGCCGAAACGCTCCATCGCAAAGGATGGAAAGCGAACGGACCTGCGGAGAATTGGGAACTGTGCCGCAGAGTCTACCTCGATATCATCGGTGTCCCTCCAACACCGGAACAACTCGAAGCATTTGCCAAGGACGGCTTGGAGGCCACGATCGATCGCTTGATGGCCGATGAACGATATGGAGAAAAATGGGCCCGCTCCTGGTTGGATGTCGCGAGATACTCAGATACCAACGGTTACGAAAAGGATCTGCAGCGCGACCAATGGGCTTGGCGAGATTGGGTGATCGACGCGATCAATCGCGATATGCCCTACGATCAATTTGTCATCGAACAAATCGCAGGGGATCTTCTCCCCGGCGCGGGGCAAGATCAAATGATCGCGACCGGCTTCCTTCGCAACAGCATGATCAACGAAGAAGGGGCCATCGTTCCAGAACAATTCAGGATGGTCGAAATGTTCGACCGCATGGACTGCGTTGGCAAGGCGGTTCTCGGTTTGTCGATCCAATGCGCCCAGTGCCACTCCCATAAATTCGACCCCATCACCCACGATGAATACTACGGATTGTTCTCGTTCCTCAACAATAGCTATGAAGCCAAATCGTGGGTATACACGCCAGAGCAACAGTCGGTCATTCGCGATGTGCGCGATTCTATCGCCAAAGAAGTCGAATCGTACCGGCAATCGCATGCTTCATGGCGCGAGGATCTCCGCAGTTGGCGCGGCTCGATTCTCGCGGCAAGACCCCAATGGACTCCCTTGCACGCTGAGTTGCTCGAAACGGTCAGCGGCTTGAACCACCCGGTTCAGGAAGCGGATGAATCGATCTTGATGGTCGGCCATTGGAGCAACGACGTTTTCATGATCGCTCCTGCAACATTGGATCGCATCACCGGTCTGCAGTTCGAGATCTTGACCCATGGCGAACTACCATTTCGAGGTCCAGGCCGAAGCGGTATCGGCACGTGGGAGTTGCGCGAGCTCGAACTCTTATTGAAACGCCCCGGGAGCGAAACATGGGAGAAGATCAAGCTCGCTTCGGCCACCGCCGACTTCTCGAATCCGGATACGAAATCCGCAGACGGCAAAAATGCGTCAGGTCCTGTAGCCTATCTGATCGATGGCAAAGATGAGAATGTTTGGAAGGCAGATCGCGGACTCGGGCTGCGGAATCAGTCGTCGGTCGCCGTGGTGCAATTGGAGACTCCGCTCGAAGGGGTCAAGGACTGCAAGCTGAAAATTGTCTGGCGTCAAGGAGATATGGTCGGATCCTGCCGCATCAGTGTGACCGACACACCTCAGCCGACGGCACCCGCTGTCGATCACGATGCAATGCTCGACATGGTCCGCCACGGTTCGAGTGAAACCATCAGCGAGAAAGAGTTCTTTGCATGGCTGAACACGCGCGACGATGCGGCCGCTCCGCGCGATGCGATCGCTTCCCACTGGAAACGATTTCCAAACGCTAAAACCAGCGTGCTACATCTCGCGGAACGGGAAACGGAACGTGCGCGGCCGACTTACTTGTTGCAGAGAGGCAATTGGGATCAACCCCTTGAGCCGGCTCGCCCGATGATGCTCACAAGCTTTCATCCGCCGAAGAATCAAGACGAACCGGCTCGATTGAAGTTTGCTCGCTGGCTGGTCGATCGCGACTCCCCACTCACCGCGCGCGTCGCTGTCAATCGCATTTGGCAAAACATATTCGGTGAAGGTCTGGTCGAAACCTCGGAGGATTTCGGAACCCGGGCTCCCATTCCCGAGTATTTGAATGTCCTCGATGTTCTCGCGATCGAATTGATGACCCATGGTTGGAGTCAAAAACACTTGCTCAAGTCGATCTTGATGACCGATGCCTACCAACGGAGCGCGCGATCGACGGCGGAGTTGCTCGAAGTAGATCCGCGGAATCGTTGGCTGACACGAGGGCCCCGCTTCCGCTGCGATGCCGAATCGATAAGGGACATTGTGCTGAGCGCTGCGGGATTGCTGCACCACAAGGTCGGTGGCCCCAGCGTCATCCCCCCCGTTCCGCAAAACGTCTTGGACTACAACTATACGTATCCGGGTTATTGGCAAGCTGCGCCCGCCCCTGAGCGATATCGGCGAGCTGTATACATGTTTCGCAAGCGATCGATGCCCGATCCGGTTCTCAACGCCTTTGACGCGCCCAACGGCGATTTGTCCTGCGCTCGGCGAATGCGATCGAACACATCCCTCGCAGCGCTGACGGGACTGAATGAACCCATCTTTGTCGAAGCGGCCCAAGGCCTGGCGCTGAGGATTCTTCGCGAAACTCCAGGCGATGATGCGAAGAGATTGCAACGTGCCTATCTCCTTTCGACATCCCGATTGCCAAATTCGGAGGAACAACAGGCAATGTTGGACTTCCTCCAACTGCAGCGCAAACGATTGGCCGATGGATGGCTCAATCCTCGCGAGATCGTGACCGGCGACCCATCCAAAATGGCAACTTTGCCTGAAGGAACAACACCCCAGGATGCAGCCGCTTGGACGTTGGCTGCTCGAGTTATCCTCAATCTCGATGCCACGATCACTAAGTAATGCGATCGGCTACTTGCCGATGCAAAAACGACTGAACAGTGCGTCGAGAATATCGTTGTTGACAACCGTTCCCGCAACCTGACCCAGTTCATCGAGCGCCATCCGCAACTCGCTGGCAACCACTTCATCTCCCGAACCCAATTCGGTAGCGGTTCTTGCATCATCGATTCTTTGAATCGCTCGATCCACCGCCTCGCGACATCGCTGGCCAGTCATCGGAACCACATCCTGTTCGCTTTCCCGTATGCGAGCCAAGTAGGATGCGATCGCATCGAGCAACTCGTTGACACCTGTCCCTTTCCAGGCGCTTACTGAGAATGAGGAAACAGCATTGCCATGCGGAGCAATGGTCTCGCTCAAATCCGCCTTGGTGACCACCCTCCACACATCGCATGGAGCATGGTCGGCGACGAGTTCGAAGCAAGACTGGTCCCGTTCGCTACCAAGCCCATCGATCGATGGCAACATGTCTGCGGGTGTGCAATACAGGACGAGATCCGCATCCCGAAGTTGGTGGATCGTCCCACGTTGAGACTGGCGATCCGGGTCATGCTCCTTCGACGGAGGTTTTTCTAAATCCTCGTGTTGTTCGAGCATTTCATCGAGGCCTGCGGTGTCGATCAGATCAAATACGAGACCCTCGCGATCCTGTCTCGAACGGAGAAAGTCTCTCGTCGTTCTCGGCATATCGCTCGCGATCGCCACATCCTCGCGACTCATCGCATTGAATAGCGAGCTTTTTCCAGCGTTGGGTAAACCAGCCAGCACAACGCGCGGAACCAGCTGCTGACCGGAACGACGCGAGAGTTGCGATTGAAGATCGGACAATTGAGTTGCGGCCTGCGACAGACGTTTCAGGATATCCGCCTTGGACACAAATTCGATATCCTCATCCACGAAGTCGAGCCCGGCTTCGATGTCTGCGAGCAATTCGATCAGGTTGCGTCGAAGCATTTTGAGAGGCTCCGATAGCCCTCCCGCCAATTGCTCGAGCGCCACACGCATCGCTCGCTCCCCCTTGGCGTGAATGAGTCCCAGGACCGCTTCGCATTGCGTCAGGTCCATTCGACCTGCCAAATAAGCTCGCAGGGTGAACTCGCCACCCTGAGCCAATCGCGCACCGAGCGAAATGATCCTGCCTTCCACCTCGCGCAGCAGAACCGGTGCACCGAGCATATGGAGCTCTGCCGATGGCTGACCGGTATAGCTGCGATCGGTCGGCCAGCAGAAAATCGCTACAGGAAAATGGCCCAGATGAGGCAGGCTGATGAATTCGTCGATCACCCGCGCGTAGCGATGCTTGAGCAGGGATTCTCGAGCATTGGGAAAGAGATCTCCGAGGATTGCAATCGTGCTTGGGCCGGTGATGCGGATGATGCCGCGCGGCGCACCTTCGTCGCCTGTTGCAATGGCGCAAATCGTCGTATCGGTCTCGAATCGCACAGGCTGGTTCTCACTTCGCTTCCGATTCTATATCCAATCGCCGCAGTTCCTCGATCCAGACTCGAATATCGTGATCGTATTCGGTGGCCAGATTGCTCAAGACCAATTGGCGATGGAAGGATGCCGCTCCCTCGTGCAACAGTTCCGCCGCCTCCGCACTCGGGAACCGACGAGATGGATCGGGGGAGATCAGACCTCGACAGAAATTCATCAACAGGTCATTGCATGAGACCTCGGGTGGCAGGATTTCATGCAAGCGATTCTGAAGGGATCGTTTTTGCTCGAGCAGATCGCGATAGGAATCGGTCTCGCTGAAACAGGGGCGTCCCGAGAGAAGCTCGATAAGGACATAGCCCGCGGATGCCAGATCCGAACGAGGAGAAACCGGAGCGTTCTCTAAAACCTCGGGGGCTGCGTACACAGGAGTTACCGCAAAGACAGGAGGTTGATGTCCCATCGAAAATGCCGATCCGATATCGATTAGCTTCGCCTGACCCGTCCTCTTGACCATGATATTCGAGGGTTTGATATCGCCGTGAACGATATTCTCGCGATGCATCGCAGCCAAGGCCGCTAAACAATCGCGCACAATAGCTACTGCGATACCCGCCTTGAATCGAGCGTGAACCGGACCAGCGGTAATGACAACGTTGTTGATGTATTCCCATCGACGGGCCGACAATTTCGATCGCAAGGTCGCCAATCGTTCCAAACGGAGCAGATCCCGAAGATCGTAACCATCGATCCACTCCATAATCAAAATGCGGATGCGGTTTCGATCGATGAAGTCATGCACGTCCAAGACACCATCGTGC
>CAYXFO010000133.1:0-4065 GCA_964464255.1 uncultured Pirellula sp. | reverse complement strand
CCATCGTGCTGGATCCTGGCGACTTCCGCCGCAACGGACCCGATCCGCGCCATCGCGTCATCGTAGGCGGCTTGTGTTCCATATCGCTCCGGCGAGAAGATTTTCATCGCGACCGGCAACGCGAATCCATCGGATCCGTAACGGGTCGAGTAAAAGACTATCCCCTGGCCACCGCTGCCGAGCACCTTCTCCAATCGCTGGTATTCCGTCCACTGCAGCCGACGATCTTTCAGCAAAAAATCGTAGCGGGACACTAACTCCGGATTGCCGGATTGCGTCGATTCCCCTCCAATCGTGCGGGTTCGAAAGTCGCCGGCAAAAGTTGTAGAATTCATGGAGCGTTTCCCAATCGGCAATGAGGTCCGAAGTGATCGTGAGGCATGACGAGGCTTTCCCCAAGACGATTTCCTATTGTAACGGAATCGCACGGTTCGCGAGAACATCTTCGTCTATTGCACATTCGACTTGCCTGATCTTGTCGATCTGCTTATTCGCGGCCTATGCTAGCATTTCGACTAATACTTCGTGGGGGCAGGAATCTCCGAGTCGGCCCTATGGAATGTCGGGGATTGCACAGTCGCCCGATATTCGATGGATCGAATCGTTGATCGACGACGGTTTTTCAAAATTCGCACTCGATGCTTGTGAAAGTCGACTGAAACTTCATTCGCAGGATTCTGATCCCTACGCGCAGTGGTTGATGCTGGCAATGCATGCACAAACTGCGATGGAGCTAGAGACCTTTGACTTTTCAGGCGAACCGAGGGGTTTGGATGCGATACGCAAGGGGCTCGAGGAACGAACGCACAGCACGCGAGGAACTCCAAGAGAGTATTGGGTTCGATGGAAGGCGGGTTGGTGTCAATGGCTGATCCAGCAGCGAGCGCTTGGGAGTTACCTGGCTGTCCCTACGCGCGAACCCCTGAAGGAGTGGGTCATCGCCTCCATTCGTCAGTCACTCGATGCGGTGGAACAATTGCAGCTGGATACCCGCAAGCTCGCGACCGGATCGGGCAAATCCATCACCAACGATCAGAAACTGGATTTGCAGGGTCGGTTGGCCTTGCTGCAAGCGGATTTGCTCTATCAAAGATCGCAGTGTTATCCACCCATGAGCGATGATCGATCCGCAGCGGCGGCCGAGATGCTTCGTTCGTTGGATCAGGCTCTTGGAAAACTTCCTGCCGACTGGATTCATCGTCCTTCATTGGCTATCGCCCGTATCCGGGGCCAGATTTTGCTTGGTCAATATGACGATGCGATCTCCAGCGCGAACAAACTGTGGGAGAGCTTGCATGCGGCAAGCGATTCGCGCGCTACATCGTTTCAATACGAAGGAGCCTTGGCCGTGGTTGGTGCCCGAGCTTCGCGACTGAAGGGTCAATCCGACGCGTTCCTCGCATGGATCGAGCGCGGTGGTGGGCCGATGGCGTCCCCTGAGCTGGCGATGGAGCAATTCGCAGCCGATTTGGATCGAGGTGGCGATCAAGCCGCAGAGAAGGCTCTGGAGTGGAAGCGAGCGGTTGGCAAACGGTTTGGTCCCTATTGGGAACAGCGACTCGATGCCATGCTCGTTTCGAATAACTCTGCAACGCAGCGTAACAGCAAGATGCCATCTTTGGAGATTCTGCGCATCGAAATCCGGCAACTGCTCAACGCCAAACGCTTCGAAGAAGCGATCGAAAAACTGCGGCAGGCCGAAATCGCCGCCGCACAGTTGCAGGCTGAAGAAGAAGCGTTGGCATTCGGCATGCAAGTCGCAGCCGTCCACGACAGCCAAGGTCAACGAGATCAGGCTGCGACGGCTTTCTTCGAAGCTGCCTCGCGTTATCCCGGTCAGCCGAAAGCTGCCGCGGCATCATTGATGGGAGCTTGGCTGATCCGTCCAAGCATCGACGCGAACGTCGAACCCTCGTCGAAAAACCGCTCGCTCTATCGAGAACGATTGCTCGCTACGGCTCTGAAATGGCCAACGACCGATGCTGCGAAGCAGGCGGTGGATTGGTTCGAGCGGGACTGCCTGTCGCAAGACACGATTGCCCCGAACCTTCAACTCTGGACCGAACGAACCGCGGCAACGAAGAAAACATCCTCATCGATCGGCCGATATCTTCTCGGAATGTGCGTCAAGAACGATGCTTGGGTCGAGCCCGCGAGCAAGCTGCTTGTCGACTTGGATGAAACTTTGAAATCGCTTCGAGGATCCTTGGTCGATTCCTACAGCGAAGTGGATCGCGACCGACTGCGAACTTGGATTGCCACTACGGAATACGATCTGCGCTGGTCAACTCTTGCGGTCGATGGAGATTCAACCACTTGGCTTGGAAACCTGTCACGCCTTGTTTCCGGCGGAACATCGGGCACACCGATCACCGATGACATGCTGCGTGAATCGCTCTCGAATTGGCAAGACGATCCACTTGCGCGACTTGGGATTCTGTGGTTCGCTTGCGAGTCGCGAGCTTCCGCGATGCTCTCCCGGTCGACTGCCCCGTCGGAGCAAGAGTATCGGCAGTTCGATGCCTTGCAGCGGATCCTCAAGGGTGAGCGCGATTTGGAGTCAGCATATCCCCTAGGCCCAGCTATCGAAGGAGCATTGCGGCGGTCGATGCGGTTCTATGAGATGCTGGCTTCCGGAATCGGAGGAGATTGGAGCGGCATTCTCAAACAGCTCGAACAGGAACGGGAGGCCGATAAGAAATCTGCTTGGTGGCTGTATCGAAGCGCACGGGTACTGCAGTCGATCGAGGCCCATCGCCAAGACGCGATTCCATGGTATCGGCTGTTGGCAAGCGGCTTTCCCGCCGGGAGTGAAGCGTGGCTCGAGGCTCGGGCTCGAACCGCACAGACCCAGCGTTGGTCCGGCGACGGCAAGGGGGCCGATCAACTGAGGGATCTCGTGTTCGCAACCTATCCTGCGGCCGAGTCCAAATGGCGTCCCCGCTTCGAAGCCAAATGAACAGAAGCCACCGGTCAGGTGGCTTCTGTGGAATGATTTATCGATTCGTTCCGCGCCGTGTTACTGGACGCCGTGTTACTGGACGCCGTGTTACTTGAAGTCGCCAGCTCGGATAATCACCAACCGCTTGGGATCAATGTAACGTTGCCATGCGGCCCGTACTTGCTCCGTAGTGAGTGCTTCGATCTGCTGCTCTTCTGCCGCGACATAAGCAAAGTTGCGACCCAGATCGAGATTGGATGCCAATTGGCCTGCGATGGCACCATCCGAGGCGCGACCGATTTTGCGAGCTTCGAGATAAGCCTTCTTGGCATCATCGAGTTCTTTCTCGGTCGGACCATCTTGGATGAAGCGAGTCAGTTCTTCCATCGCGGCCTTCTCCACAGCATCGATGTTCTCCGGATTCGTGATCGCATTGATCGAGAAGCGAGCATCGTTGCCCCGCGATGGGATCGAAATCGAACTGGTCACTCCGTAAGAGAGCCCTTCCTTCTGGCGAATCCGATCTCCCAAACGAGAGGAAAGAGTGCCGCCTCCAAGAATGAAGTTGCCGAGTTCCAACGGGATGTCATCTTCGCTTTCATCGTTCATCGCAAACGACAAACCGGTAAGAAATACCGCATTGGCCTTGTCGGGAGTGATGATGTTGTCTTTCTTGCCGGTTTGATCTTTCTTGACATCGCGTTCCACACGCTCAAAACGAGTGGAGGATTTCCAATCTTTGAGGGCTTCGCCGATTTCCTTGAGTGCCACTTCGGGATCGAAATCGCCGACGATCGCTACTTCGCCAACGGCAGCGGAGATTTGATCGTTGTAAACCGATACGATGCGATCGAGAGTTACACTTTTTGCGTCTTCGATCATTTCATCGACGGTGCGGGCATAGCGCACGTCTCCTTTCTCGTAGTCGGATAGGGCACGCGACAGTTCGGCGCCTGCGAGCATCGCTGGTTCGGTGGTCATCTGGGCCATCCCCGCGATCGATCGCGCCTTCATCTGTTCGAATTCCTCTTCGGAGAAGGCAGGATTGCGCAGGATTTCCGCGAGCAGCTTGATTCCTTCGCCGAGCGAATCCTTCTTGGCTTGGATGCTGAAGGAAAGTTGTC
>CAYXFO010000132.1:8687-10636 GCA_964464255.1 uncultured Pirellula sp. | reverse complement strand
TTTTTCACCTAAAGGGTTTCCTTAGTATGGTTCGGAAGCCTTGTGGGTAACCGCGAACTAGCGTCGAGTCGACGCGAAGCCGAATGATCGTTCGGTTGGGTTTGTGAGTCCCGCAACGCAAGCGATGACGGAATTTGACCATGAGAAAAGGTATACTCGGCCGTAAGGTCGGAATGACGCAGATATTTCAGCAGGACGGGCAGATAGTGCCGGTGACCGTGATTGAAGCGGGTCCCTGTCATGTTCTTCAGGTCAAGACCGTTGATCGCGATGGTTACGATGCGATTCAGTTGGGCTTCAAAGATAAGCCGCGTCGGCTAGCTAGTCGCGCTGAACGAGGGCATGTCGCCCCGATCTCTAGCAAGCGTGCGAAGAAACTCGAGGGTGCGGGGGTCGTAATAGCGAAACCTAATTGCGAACCGAAGAGATTCGTGCGAGAGCTTCGAGGCTCCAGTCAGGATTTGGCGGTCGGTGCTGAGTTGCTGGTGTCGGTTCTAGACGGTGTGAAGTCGGTGGATGTGACTGGCATCACCAAAGGCTGCGGCTACTCGGGCTGGATGAAGCGGCATAATTTTTCGGGTCAGCGAGCGACGCACGGTGTCAAGAAGGTTCACCGGCATCCAGGGGGTACTGCAGCAGGTACGTATCCGGGTCGAGTTCGCAAGGGTAAGAAGATGGCAGGCCACTACGGGGTGGATCAGATCACCATGCGGAATCTAAAGGTGGTGAAGGTCGATGCAGAGAAGAATCTTCTTTTGGTCAAGGGAGCGATCCCTGGACCTGCTGGCGGTTTTGTCGTCGTCCGCGAAACGAACAAGTTAGGTTGAGGTGAGCGATGGTTAGTCTTCCCGTTTATGACTTGTCCGGCAATAAGGTCGGCAGCTATGAGATCGATCCCGATGCGATCGCTCCCAAGGTGAACAAGCAGTTGTTGCACGACGCCGTTGTGATGTATCTCGCGAACGCGCGGCAAGGGAGCAACAAAACCAAGCGACGCGGAGAGGTTTCCGGGTCGACGAAGAAGATGTACAAGCAAAAGGGGACCGGTAACGCCCGTATGGGTGCAAAGAGAACGCCGGTCCGCCGCGGTGGTGGTCACGCGAACTCACGTCAGCCCCGATCGTATTACTACCGTCTGCCTCGCAAGGCGGTGCAAGGCGCGACCCGCATGGCGTTGGCTGCCAAAATCTCCGCAGGGTCTGTGGTGGTGATTGATCAATTGGCAATGGAAGCGCCGAAGACCAAGTCTCTGGCGGCAGCTTTCAAGGCGCTGGGGCTGGACGGTGTGACGAAGACTCTCGCAACGGCTGCGGTTGATAGGAACGTGTACCTCAGCGGCAGAAACATTCAAGGGTTGACGATCAGCCCGGTAAGCGACCTCAATGCATTGACTATCTTGCGACCTCGCAAGTTGGTGGTGACCAAGGACGCGCTGGACTGGATCAAGGCTCGAGCAACGGCATAGGGGAATCGACATGGCGAAACAGCCTCCGAAGACATCGATGGAGTTGACTCCGCACCAGATCGTGTATCGCCCTTTGGTGACAGAGAAGGGTGTGCACAAAGCGACTCGGCAAAATCGTTATGCGTTCCAAGTGAGTCCATTGGCGACCAAGACACAGATCAAAGATGCGATCGAAGAGTTGTTCAATGTGAAGGTAGTGGCGGTTGCGACCCAGAACCGCAAAGGGAAAACGCGGCGTTATCGAGCGAAGCTCGGTGTTACCGACGCGTGGAAGAAGGCGATCGTCAAGTTGGGTGACGAGTACAAGATTGACTTCTTCTAAGACGAGCGAACGACGCTAAACAGGGACAGAATCCATGGCTATTCGAATTTACAAACCTACCAGCCCAGGACGGCGGAACTCGTCGGTCAGCGACTTTGCGGAGTTGACTCCAGGTGCAGTTCCCGAGAAGTCGCTCCTCAAGCGGTATAAGCGTAAGGGTGG
>CAYXFO010000132.1:0-8677 GCA_964464255.1 uncultured Pirellula sp. | reverse complement strand
CAATCAAGGCTTTATCACTGCTCGTCATCGAGGCGGTGGTCACAAGCGAATGTATCGGGTCATCGATTTCCATCGAACAAAGGATGGTATCGCGGCGACCGTCGATTCCGTTCAGTACGATCCGAACCGAAGCTCGCGGATCGCTCTTCTCAAGTATGCCGACGGCGAGAAAAGATACGTGTTGGCAGTAGACGGATTGAAGAAGGGGGACGTGATTCTCAATGGTCCCGACGCTCCACCGACCGTTGGCAATTGTTTGCCACTCAAGAATATTCCAGCAGGCATGGAAGTATGTTGCGTCGAGATGACCCCAGGGCGTGGTGCGGCCTTGTGCCGATCTGCGGGTTCTTCCGCAGTCTTGATGGCTCGTGAAGGTGGATGGGCCCAGTTGCAGTTGCCTAGTGGTGAAGTTCGTCGTGTTCCGAGCCAGGGACGTGCAACGATCGGCAAGATGGGGAATTCGGAACATGATGCGGTTCGTATTGGCAAGGCCGGACGAAACCGATGGAAGGGTTGGCGGCCGCACGTTCGCGGTACCGCGATGAATCCACACGATCACCCGCACGGTGGTGGTGAAGGTCGAACGAAGGGTGGACGGCATCCGGTCAGCCCGACCGGCAAGTTGGCCAAGGGTGGTTTCACTCGTCGGCGTCGCAAGCCGAGCAACTCGGCGATCATCCGTCGTCGCAAATCGCGTCGATACGGTCAGTTGAAGTTGAGATAGGCAGTTGAAGTTGAGATAGGCAGTTGAAGTTGAGATAGGCATAGGGTTTCAGGAGTAAGGCGAAGTCATCGATGGGACGTTCAACGAAAAAGGGTCCGTATGTGGATCCCAAGTTGTTTGCCAAGTTGGTAAAGGCACGCGAAACGAAAAATTCGCAGCCGATTACCACTTGGGCAAGGCGCTGCACGATTGTGCCTGAATTCGTCGGCGCAACGTTCATGGTGCACAACGGTAAAGCACACATCAAAGTGTTTGTGACCGAAGACATGGTCGGACACAAACTCGGCGAGTTTGCTCCCACGCGAACGTTTCGCGGTCACGGCGGCAAGGGTGGCAAGAAGTAGAAGTGACGAGGTCATAACATGGCATATCGAGCAGTACACCGCTACGCACGGATCAGCGCCCGCAAAGTTCGGCCGCTGGCGAATCTCGTGCGTGGAAAGTTCGCCGACGAAGCGTTGGATATCTTGCGATTCCAGCCTCATCGCGGTGCACGCATGCTGGAGAAGGTAATCAAAAGTGCGGTTGGGAGCGCCCAAGACACCGAACAAAATGGTGGACGCTCGTACAACGCAGAGGAGTTGGTGGTTGTCGATGCCCGCATCGATGGCGGCCCAGTATTCAAACGTTTCCAGCCTCGCTCGCGCGGGCAAGCGTTTGGGATCCTGAAACGTTCAAGTCATATTTCGGTCGAACTGAAGCGGTTGGAAGAACTGTAGGAAGAGACAGAACATGGGACAGAAGGTAAATCCTGTTGGCTTCCGTACCGGCATCGTGATGGGCTGGAAAAGCCGATGGTACGCAAGCAAGAAAGAGTTTGCAGAGCTACTGGTCGAAGATCAGAAGATTCGCAACTTCATCAAGAACCATCCGACCAAAGCGTCGTATCGCGAAGCGGGTATCGACCGCATCGAGATCGAACGGACGCGCGACGAGGTTCGATTGTTCGTGTATGTCGCCAAACCGGGTTTGATCATCGGCAAGAAGGGAACCGAGATCGAAGTGTTGCAGGAGGAACTGCAAAACTTGATCGGTCGCCGAGTCAATTTGAAGGTTGAGGAAGTATATCGTCCGGAGATCCAATCGCAGTTGATCGCGGAAGACATCGCCAAGCAGCTGGCAAAGCGAGCCAGTTTCCGGCGGACCATGAAGCGAGCGATTGAAACCGCGATGGATGCCGGTGCAAAAGGAATCAAGATCCAACTGTCGGGACGGTTGGGTGGAGCGGAAATGGCTCGATGTGAGAAAGCGAACGCGGGAGCACTTCCGCTGAGCACCATCCAAGCCAAGATCAGTTACGGGTTTGCCGAGGCTGCGACCCCTCAGGGGAACATCGGAGTCCAGGTCTGGGTCAATCAAGGTTCGTACGCAGGAGATTCAAACGATGGCGCTGATGCCCAAGCGGGTCAAGCACCGAAAAAGCCAAAGAGGACGTATAAAAGGTAATGCGACTCGCGGCAATAAGGTCGTTTTCGGTGACTGGGGTCTGCAATGCCTGCAAGGCGGATGGATCCGAGCCCAAACGATCGAAGCCGGTCGTATCGCTGCCAACCAATACGTTCGAGGTGAAGGCCGACTGTACATTCGCGTCTTCCCAGACAAGCCGGTTTCTTCCAAGCCACTCGAAACTCGAATGGGTAAGGGGAAGGGTGAGCCGGAGTACTGGGTCGCCGTCGTCAAGCCGGGGACGGTCTTGTACGAGTTGGCTGGTGTTTCCGAACAGCAAGCCAAGGTTTGCTTCGCGCGTTTGGCGGCCAAGATGCCAATTCGCGTTCGATTGGTTCGGCGACGGCCAGCGTAAGCTCGCCTGGTAGCCCATCTGCAACCGCGACCCATCGCGACTGCAGGGGACGATGTTCGAATGCGAACCGTTTTCATTACAGATTCAAGTCAAAAATTTCAACGTTGAGTGACGCGGGACGATCCGCGACGAGGTGTGAACCGATGTCCAAAGCATCCGAGCTACGCGAGATGAGCGATGAGCAACTCGAGATGACTGCGCTGGAAGCAGCGGAGACGATGTTTCGTCTTCGGTTGCAGTCCCAGACAGACCGGGTGGACGTTCCATCGCAAAAGCAAAAGAGCCGTCGGTTGATCGCACGCGTTCGCACGATCCAGACCGAACGGGCCAAGGCAAAGAAGAACTAATTGGAATAAGGACTAGGACAGAGCATGGCACGGCGAGTATTGATTGGTGTGGTGAAAAGCGATCGCATGAACAAGTCGCGTCGAGTTGAGATCGAGCGATTCGTTCGGCATCCGAAGTATTCGAAGATCGTGCGTCGCAAGACGGTTTGCCATGTTCACGACGAGTCCAACGAATCCAAAGTTGGGGACAAGGTTGAGATCGAGGAATCGCGACCGATTTCGAAACTGAAGCGATGGCGATTGATTCGCGTGGTCGAGAAGAACCGCGAAGTCGATCTGGCGACACTCAAGGGGGAAGCGGAGTCGGTCTAGTCGATCGGCGTTCACGTTCCTAACGGACTCTCAGGCTGGAAAGATCAGTTCCATGATTCAACAAGAAACACGATTGCAAGTTGCGGACAACACCGGTGCCAGGGAAGTGATGTGCATCAAAGTGTTGGGGGGAACCCGTCGCAGATATGCCGGGATCGGTGATGTGATCATCTGCTCGGTAAAGAGTGTCATTCCCGGCAGCGAAATCAAAAAGAAGGCGGTCGTTCGCGGTGTGATTGTTCGCACCGCCCAGCCGACCCGCCGATCCGATGGCAGCTACGTTCGGTTCGATAGCAACGCGGTGGTCCTCGTAGACAAAGACAACAACCCGCGGGGCACTCGAATTTTCGGTGCTGTGGCTCGCGAACTTCGCGATAAAAGTTTTACCAAGATCGTCTCGTTGGCGAGTGAGGTGGTTTGATGTGGATCAAAGTGAATGATGTGGTTGAAGTGATCGCGGGCCGAGACAAGGGGCAGCGCGGCAAAGTCCTCGAAGTAGATCGGGAAAAAGGTCGGGTTGTTGTCGAAGGACTCAACCGCGTCTACAAGCACGTCAAGCGATCCCAGCGGAATCCTCAAGGTGGACGGTTGTCCAAAGAGGTTTCACTGAACGCTTCCAACGTGATGCTGGTGTGTCCGAAGACTGGCAAGCCGACGAGAGTCGGAGTGCGGTTTTTGGCCGATGGGACCAAAGAACGATACAGCAAGCGGTCTGGAGAATCGATCAGTGTGGTCGCTCCGGCCCGTGGTAACAAGTCTTGATGATGGGATAAGGGCGAGAAAAAGATGGCGCCGCGGTTGCAACAATTTTACAGCGACAACATTCAAAAGACCTTGGGTGAAGAACTCGGGATCAAGAACGTTTTCGCGATTCCAAAGCTCGAGAAGATCTCCGTAAACATGGGTGTTGGTGAGGCGATGCAGGATAAGAAGTTCCTGGAACTCGCCGCCGAAGCCATGGGGGAAATCACGGGCCAGAAGCCGGTTTTGACGCTGGCTCGTCAGTCGATCGCCGGATTCAAGCTCCGTGAAGGTGTTGCAATCGGATGCAAGGTGACCTTGCGAGGCGAGCGGATGTACGAGTTCCTCGATCGTCTGATTAGCATTGTTCTTCCCCGTGTTCGCGACTTCCGCGGAGTTAGCCGCACGGCCTTCGATGGCCATGGCAATTACTCCATGGGCTTGGGTGAGTGGCTTGTGTTTCCGGAATTGACCGGAGACAAATTCGCGAAGGCTCAAGGTTTGAATATCAGCATCGTGACAACGGCGCAAAGCGATGAACATGCACGGCGGCTTCTCGAAATGTTCGGAATGCCCTTCCGAGCACCAAAGAAGAAGACCGCCTAACCCCAGTTTTATTAGAACCTCCAGTTTCATTGTCTCATTGGAAGAATTGACCTGTGGCAAGTAAAAGCAAAATCGCAAAGGCGAATCGCGAGCCGAAGTTCTCCACTCGGCGAGAAAACCGCTGCAAACTGTGTGGGCGTCCAAGGGCTGTCTACCGGAAGTTCGGCATTTGTAGGATTTGTTTTCGCCAACTGGCTGACAAAGGCCTGATTCCTGGTGTTCGGAAATCAAGCTGGTAAGAGTAAGGCAACCATACGATGATCAACGACCCTATTTCTGATATGCTGACTCGAATCCGAAACGCCATTCGGATCGAAAGACCATTTGTAGAAGTCCCATCTTCGCAACTTCGAAAGAACGTAGCGGATGTGCTGAAGCGAGAAGGCTACATTTGGGACTACTCGGAAGTGGAAGCCGAGCCAGCGAAGATTCTCCGCATCGAGCTCAAGTATGGGCCCAACGGAGAGAAAATCATTTCGAGCGTCAAGCGAGTCAGTAAACCTGGCCGTCGCGTTTATGCCAAGTGTGGTGAGCTCAAGCCCGTTTTGAACGGACTGGGGATTTCGATCGTCAGCACCTCGCGAGGTGTCTTCAGCGATCGAGAAGCCCGTCAGCACAAACTGGGTGGCGAAGTATTGTGTGAGGTTTGCTAGCGGCGGTCGCTAGCCAGCGGAAGACTGACGGGAATAACAGTTACTCGTTTCAAACATTCCAAAGAATCGAAGATAGGTTGGAGTCATGTCACGTATCGGAAAGAAGCCGGTCCCAGTCCTTGACGGCGTCAAGGTTGCGATCGACGGTCAGACCATCAACGTTGAGGGACCGAAGGGTAAGCTCAGCTACACTCACCGCGAAGAGGTCAACGTGGCTCTCGAGAATGGCGGTAAGGAAATCGTCGTGACCCGAATCTCCGACGATCGGTTTCCTCGCGCTGTTCACGGCTTGACTCGGGCGTTGATCAACAACATGGTCATCGGCGTGAAAAATGGGTATGAGAAAAAATTGGAAGTGATCGGTGTCGGCTACGTCGCATCGCTCAAGGGTAAGGTATTGAATTTGCGAGTCGGCTACGCCAATGAACTCCAGGTTCCGATTCCCGATGGGCTAACCGTGACCTGTCCCGATCAAACGCACATCAATGTGTCGGGTTGCGACAAGCAAGCCGTTGGTCAATTTGCAGCACATGTCCGATCGCTTCGCAAACCCGAACCCTACAAGGGCAAGGGAGTTCGCTACGTGGGCGAACAGGTCAAGATCAAGCCGGGCAAGAGTGCAACGTAGTCCTAGGATTTTTTGTCAGGGGTATTCATTGTGGACATTCGCAGAGTTGTCGACGGTCAACGCCAGCGGCGTTCCTTTCGCGTCCGGAAGCGGGTGCGTGGGACATCCGAGCGCCCTCGGCTGTGCGTCTACCGGTCACTTCAAAATTTTCGATGCCAGTTGATCGACGACAGTATCGGCAAGACACTGGTGTCGGTTTCCTCATCGGAAAAAGGGCTCAAGGGCCAAGTGGGTTACGGTGGGAACTGTGCCGCCGCCGCGGCCTTGGGTAAAATCCTCGCTGAACGGGCGATCCAAGCGGGGATCAAGCAGGTATGCCTCGATCGAGGACCGTACAAATACCATGGGAGAGTAGCAGCCTTTGCCGATGCTGCTCGTGAAGCGGGACTCGAGTTTTAATTGGGAGCGAACAAAACCGTGGCAAACACAAACGTCGAAGGAACTCAGGGTGACGCGAACATTGATCGCGTTCTCAAAATCAAGCGTGGCCGTCGCTTCAGCTTTGCCGCTCTCGTTGTCGTCGGTGACGGCAAGGGGAAGGCAGGTTACGGGTACGGCAAGGCCAACGAAGTTCCCCCGAGCGTAGCCAAAGCTCAAAAAGCAGCAATGCGGTCGATGATCAAAGTTCCGATCATCAACGGGACCATACCGCACAAAGTATCGGGTAGATACGGTGCAGCCCATGTGCTGTTGATGCCAGCAAGCCCAGGTACGGGTATCATCGCGGGACAAGCCGTTCGCGCTGTTTGCGAAGCCCTCGGGATTCAAGATATCTTGACCAAGAGTTTTCGCTCGAACAATCCAACTGTTTTGATCAAGGCGACGTTCGACGCGCTCTCTCAACTGAGGACGCGGGAGGATGTTGAACGCTTACGAGGTGTGAGTCTGTCATGAACCTAGATGAAGTCAACGACGGAATCGTGAAGAACCGACCGCGAAAGCGGATCGGTCGCGGTGTCGGTAGCAAAACCGGGAAAACGGCCGGTCGCGGTAGCAAGGGGCACACGTCCCGTAGCGGGTACAGTCGCCACCCGATGTTCAACGGTGGTGATACCCCGATCTACATGCGGACACCCAAGCGGGGGTTTAACAACAAGTTCGCTGTCGATGTCGTAGGGATCAACGTTGGCGAAATCGACTCTGCATTCAATTCTGGCGATGAAGTGACCCCATCCGCGATCCGCGACAAGGGGTTGGTGAAGGTCCGGTTTGACGAACTGAAGATTCTCGGGGATGGCGAAGTGACTAAAAAACTCACCTTCGTTGTGACCCGAATCAGCCAATCGGCTCGGCAAAAGATCGAGGCTGCAGGGGGCACGGTCAATGTGATTCCCGCCAAACGCACTCCTAAGCAACGAGTAGCGGATTTGAAAGCCAAGGGCTAGGCATCGGAATCAGGATGAGGAACAATAAAGGCCGATTGAGCTTGCGCGGCACAATCGGCCTTTCTCATTTGAGGAAACTGTTTTAACTGGTTGCGTACGACAAGAAGGTCGGACTATGTTTGAAAAACTTCGAGTGGTTTTCTCTATTCCCGAACTGAGGCAGAAGATCCTTTTGACCCTGTTCTTGCTCGCCGTTTACCGCATCGGATACCACGTGCGACTTCCAGTGCTTGATTCCGATCTTGTAGTATCAGGCGAATTCAAAAACTTCATGGACAAGGTCGCGGTGTTCTCGGCAACCGACCTTAGAAGTTTGACAATCTTTGGACTCGGCCTGGCTCCCTACATTTCCGCGTCCATCATCTTCCAATTGCTTGGCACGGTATGGAAGCCGATCGAAGATCTGCGCAAGGAAGGTGCAGCCGGTCGGAAGAAGATCAATGAGTACACTCGCTACCTGACGGTTGCGCTTTGCATAATCCAAAGCTGGGTTTACTTGAGCTTTACCCTCAACGGGACGGACAACAGTCCGATCTCGACCTATTTCAAGTCGGATAGCACCGGAACACTTTCGCTGGGGTGGCAGATCACTTCGGTCGCGATCATGACCGCAGGTTCGATGTTTCTGATGTGGCTTGGCGAACAGATCGACGAATATGGGATCGGTAACGGGATTTCGTTGTTGATCATGGCAGGGATTCTCGCGCAGATGCCGCGTGCCCTTTGGGACTTGAGGCAGAGCGTATCCCCGACGTTGAGCGGCAACACGTCAACTACGATTGGTCCTGACGTCCTGGTTGTGTTGGCGGGACTATTCATCGCAGTGGTTTTCGGTGTGGTGTTCATAACGATGGCCCAGCGGCGGATCCAGATGCAAAGTGCGAAACACGTTCGAGGTCGACGCGTGTTCGGCGGGACCAAGCAGTTCCTTCCCTTGAAGATCAATCAGTCCGGCGTAATGCCCATCATCTTCGCGAGCAGTTTTCTCTTGATACCGGGGATGATTTTCGGTGCACTCGCAACATCGTTCGCCGGGAGCGAAGGGTTCGCAGGGGGCGTATCCTCGATCAGTCAGCAATTGGCGGCGATGTTCAATAGCGGTTCCTCGTTCATGTACAACTTGCTCTATGTACTCTTGATTTTCTTCTTCTGCTTCTTCTGGACCTCGATCATGTTCAATCCGAAAGAGATTTCCCAGAATTTGCAGGACTCCGGTGCCTTTATTCCCGGCTACCGACCTGGAAAACGGACCGCAGACTACTTGGAAAAGGTGATGGTTCGTATTACGTACGTCGGTGCGGCGTTTCTCGCGATCATCGCGATCGTTCCCTCCATCATCAACTCGCAGTTCGGAGTATCCTATAGCGTCTCCGCGTTCTACGGGGGGACAGGTTTGTTGATCGCAGTGAGCGTCGCCTTTGACTTGATCCAGAAGATTGACAGTCACCTTTTGATGCGAAATTACAAGGGACTGCTGGAG
>CAYXFO010000131.1:0-10712 GCA_964464255.1 uncultured Pirellula sp. | reverse complement strand
GACCTGCGCTGGATCTCTGTATTAGCGGCCGCAAACCCGATCATTGCAGATGAAGAGCAATCCAAACTGTTTGATAAGCTGAAGCAGTATGTCGCGAAATTCCCAACCAATGCCTTTCTCGTCTCGCAATTCAACAATGCGGCCGAGGTCATGAGCGGCGTCGATCCGAAAGCCCTCGATCAAACCATCGCTCCCCTACGCCAAGTGCAACAAGCCAACCCTCGCAACATCTATCTGCTTTGCCTGCTCATTCAGCGACTGGTTCAAGCAAAGGATCGGTCCGCCCTCGAACTCGTTCCTCAGCTTGCGGAATTACTGGAACCCTTCGAATGGAAATGGAAGATGGAACGGCGACCCAAAGATCTCAGCGATCTGCGCCGCGCCATCGATGTTGGAAAGACTGACCTCGATGAAGCTTTAGGTATCCTCATCGGTTGGGTCGGTGAAGCGAAATTCACAGAAGGCAGCAAGGTCGATGCAAAGAGCATCGAGATCAGCGAACTGGCGTTTTTGGACCTGAGCGACATCGCTCAGATGCTTCGGGAAAAGCAATCCGCATCCGGCCAAGTCGCAACGCCGACTTACAAAGACCATCGTCTTGCCATCGAAGGTTGCCGCGGCGCGAAATGGTTCGACTGGAACGTTGACACCAAGCCGGAACTCATCGTGTGGACCGATCGCGAGGTATTGCTAGGAACCGTAGCAGACGATTGGAATTGGAAGGAGTTGGCCAGCAAGGAATTGGCCTCACCCATTCAAGGGATCGTTGCAGTGGATCTTTTCGCCGTCGATGCCCATCGGGGCGCTACAGCGCCGTCCACCATCGACCCGAATGACCGCGAGTCGCAAATCACTGCCTCCATGCGGCATGAAACCATTCGCGACCTGATCGTCTACGGTCGCGACGGAATTGCTGTTCTTCAGTTCACTCCTCCGCTGGATGGTCAACCCCAATGGGACTGGCTCTCCGAAGACATCGGTCTATCCGACTTAAGAAACATCGTTTCTGTTCTCCCCATCGATTGGGAATCCGATGGCGATCTTGATTTGGCGATTCTCGCCGATGGCAAACTGCATCTCAGAGAGAATACCGGCAATCGCCGCTTCCGCGATGTCAACAATGTGAGCATGCTGCCGGATAGAACGCTCACCGTCACCGCCCTCGCCATCGTGGACTACGATCGCGATGTCGATCTGGATATCGTACTCTCTCTAAGCGATCGTTTTGGGGTGATGGAAAACATCCAGCACGGTCAATTCCGGTTCCGGGAATTGGGGGACAAATGGAACTCGTTGGCAGGTTCGCAGTCGTTGGTCTTCGGCGATTTCGACAACAACTACTCCTGGGATTGGGCTGGCAAAGCACTCGTCGCAACCACAACCGAACCCGGGAAAAATGTCATGCCGACAGTGCATCAGACGTTGGGAGAAGATCTCGGAACCCTCGCAGCGGTCGACTGGAACAATGACTCATCGCTTGACTTGATTCAATCACATCGAAAAGGAATTCAACTGTGGCTCAATCAAGGAGGGTGGAACTTCCAGTCGATTCCGATCCTTGAGTTCACGAAAGAATCCGATACCCCCGCTACGATATCTCTCGGCGATGCGAATGCGGACGGTTGGATGGATATCGCGACTATTGACGGTGGCTCAACCCGCATCCTGACTCCAGACTCGGTCGATGGCATGAACTTCCTGGCCTACCGCGTCAAAGGAATCAGCGATGAAAACGGAGGCGGACGCAACAATCAATTCGCGGTGGGCTCGACGGTGGAAATCTTCGGCCCGTTCGGCTATCAAGCAAGAGTCATCGAAGATGATTCCGTTCATTTTGGATTAGGACCCGACAACGCCTATTCGCTGCGATTGATTTTCGTGAATGGACTAACGCAGGGGATCACCAATCCGAAAAACAACTCGATCCTCGAGGAAAAACAGGTGCTTATCGGTTCCTGCCCATTCCTCTATGGTTGGAACGGCCACTCGTGGGAACTGATCACCGATCTGCTTTGGAATGCACCCTTGGGTCTGCAGATCGCGAAAGGGAAAGTGTTGCCGGATCGACGCTGGGAGTATCTGCTGATCCCCGGCCAGGCCATGCAACCCTATCGCGATGCCTACGAGGTTCGAATCACCGAAGAGCTTTGGGAGACGGCCTACTTCGACCATGTCGCATTGATGACTATCGATCATCCGGCCGATATCGAGGTCTACTCCAACGAAAAAGTCGGCCCGCCCAGCATCGCGGAACCTGCCCTATGGATTTATGAACAAGTCACTGCACCGAAGCGAGTGACGGATGCCTACGGAAGGGATTGGACGGAGCAATCATTGGAAATCGACGGCCAGTATGCGATTCCGTTTACAAAGCTTAGAAAGCAAGGGCTGGCGGAGAAGAGTTATCTCGAGATCGACTTTGGCCAAATCGATACCGCTCGGAATGCGCAGTTGGTGCTGACCGGCTGGATTTATCCGACCGACACATCGCTCAATATCGGCATCGACCAAAACCCTGAGATCGATCCTCCCATGCCTCCCCGCTTATTGACGGTCCAAGCCGACGGCGAGTTCGGCGAGGCTATTCCCTTTACGGGGTTCCCGGGTGGCAAACCCAAGACGATCGTGATTCCGCTGGACGGGGCGTTCTCATCCCAAGACCATCGCATTCGGATCGAGCATTCAAGCGCGATCTTCTGGGATAGGATCGCTTTAGGGTATGGGCACTCGGTTCGCATCTCGCGCAGTGACTCGGGGACGGAACCGTCCGACCTCGATCCTCGCGTTCGTGTTCAATGGCTGCCCATCGTATCTTCCGAACTTCGTTATCGTGGCTTTAGTCGCGAAATGAAGCGACAATGGTTTGAGCCGCACTGGTACGATTACAACACTCTTTCCAAAGCAGTGGCCTGGCCCCCGTTGGCAGGGAAATTCACGCGATACGGATCGGTCGATTCGATGATCGGCTCAGACGATGATCACTTGGTGGTTATGGGAGCTGGCGATGAGATGTCGATACGCTTTGGGCTTCCCGCGAGCAATCTGCCCGATGGCTGGGTGCGCGACTTGGTACTGCACAGTGTGGGCTGGGATAAGGATGCGGCACTCAATACCCTCGAGGGGCAAAGCAGTTTGCCTCTCCCGTCTTCGAGGTACCGACAATACCCTCCCGGGATCGAGGATCGCGAAGAAGAAAATCGCATCGACCACATGCATCGCGAGTCGTTGACGCGGGAGCAATCGGCAAAGAGCTTCTGGCAGCCGGAGACTCCCTAATCATGCAGTCGGCTGATCTACCCCATAACGATGCTAACTCCCATCGACCCTCTGCGCTGCCGGGAAGAGTTTATTTGGTTGGGGCGGGACCGGGCGACCCTCGATTGATCACGTTGCGAGCTTGGCAGTTGCTCAGCAAAGCCGATGCGATTCTTTACGATGGTTTGGTCAACGAAGAACTGCTCGAATACGCTTCGAGGGATTGTGTAAAGCATTGCGTTGGCAAACGCGGTCACGGTGGAACATGGCAGCAATCCCAGATCAACGATTTGATGATCGAAATGGCACGCACCCATTCCTGTGTCGTGCGTCTCAAAGGTGGCGATACCGGAGTCTTTGCGAGAACAGCTGAGGAAGTGGAACGACTGGAAACCGATGGGATCCCGTTTGAGATCGTACCTGGAATCACGGCGGCTCTCGCGGTGAGCGCCTACACAGGCATACCGATTACGCACCGAGATTGGAGTTCCAGCATCGCGTTGGTGACTTGTCAGGGACAAGCTGCCGATGGATCCACCGAGTCCGAAGAGACCGTTGACTGGGAGGCTCTCGCCCGATTTCCAGGCACGTTGATACTCTATATGGGAATTGCTTCTGCATCGCGATGGAGCAGGAATTTGATTGAGGCAGGCAAACCTGCATCCACTCCGGTCGCGATGATTCGAAAGTGTTCGATGCCTGATCAGCAAACCCTATGCTGCGACTTGGTGGATGTACCAGCCACTCTTGAATCTCATTCAGAGTTTAAGCCGCCAGTCATCACCATAGTTGGGGATGTAGTGCAAGCCGCAAGTCATAAGACATGGTTTACCGAGCAACCACTCCTAGGAGCGAAGTTCGTGATCACGAGCCCGCTCGAGCAAGGAAGGGTGCTTCGCGATATGCTTGCTGAGCAGGGAGCTCAATGCGAACTCGCCCCCGCGATCGAGATCGCTCCGCCGCAATCGTGGTCCAGTCTCGATGCGTCGATCGAAGCATTGGCGGATACCGATTGGTTGATCTTCAGCAGCGTTCATGGAGTCCAAGGCTTCTTTCAGCGACTTCATCAATTAGGACATGATGCCCGAAAGCTTTCGCAAACCCGAGTAGCCGCCGTCGGCGCATCGACAGCCCATGCAATGATGCCGTTTGGCATCCAGTGCGATCTCGTTCCTCAATCCGGAACAGGTGCCGAAGCACTCTGGACGGGTTTGCAATCGCTCGTGACAGGAAAGAGAGTCACAGTCGTGCGTGCTCCGGAGGGCAAGAGGTTGCTTGTCGACCGAATCGCAGGGGTTGCCTCGCGGGTGATTGACTGCGAAGCCTATCGGCAGCAGCCCGTCTCGCAGTGGCCATCACAAGCGATGGCATTCGTCGAAACTTCCCCATCGCCGACCGTATTGGCGACGAGCAATCGCATTGCAACGCGTGCGGTGGAACTGCTGGACGATCGAGCAACACGTTTGCGATGGTTGAGTATCTCCGGCAGTGTCACGGCGACGCTACATGCGTTGGGTTGCACACAAGTAACGACCAGTCCTTCCTCCACGTTCGAATCCCTGGTCCAGACCGCGTTGGAAATGCGCGATGGCAACTAGAAACCATTGCGATTCGAAGAGCCCACCGGCAATCCGAGCAAACCGCAACTAACGGCAACGCGGCTAACTGGCATTGGGTGGCACACTCGGAGGTTGGGTGGCACGCCCGGAGGCTTTGCGACGGGCGTGGGTTCGATAGGCTCCCCCGTTGCCTTGTGCAATCGGAGGCAAAGCTTCCACAGCTAACGTTGGGATCGCACGCTTCCCTAGCTGACGAACCTATTCACCAGGTGGCACAAGGCCACCGGGGTCTTGCCCTGACGCGAAAGGCCACCATGCGGCTTGTCCGCATAGAGCCCTGATCGCAACCAGAGAGCGTGGCCCCTCGCAACGCCGCCACCGCGTGGCTCGAAATGTGAAAAAGGTACCTGACACCTTTTTCGTATCTATGCGCCGTATTTGCCCATGCGGCCTGCGTTGGAGAGTGCCAGAGCCATCAGGTATTGGGCTTCGAATTGACCCAGCCCGCCGGTGATGCAGGTCGACTCATTGAATGCCTTATGCGGATCGGGACGACAACAATCGGACACCAGCAACGTTGGCACCGGATGCCACGAGTGGCTCTTGAGATAGCTTGGCGTGCTGTGATCTCCAGTCACGATCATCACGTTCGGGTTCAGGGCTACCATGCGAGGGAGAATCGCATCGAGTTCTTCGATGCGAGCAACCTTGCCCTGGAAATTACCATCCTCGCCGGTGCTGTCGGTGTACTTGAAGTGAATGAAGAAGAAGTCGTAATCGTTCCAGTTCTTTTCGAGAGTGTCGATCTGTTCGGCAAGGGTTTGCGCCGAACCGATGATGTCCATGCCGACGAGTCTGGCCAATCCTTTGTACATTGGATAGACCGCGATCGCCGCGGCTCTCAAGCCATATACTTCGCGATAGCTGGGCAGGCTGGGTTTGTTGGCAAAGCCTCGCATGGTGTGAAAGTTGGCTTTGGGATGACCTGCGAGAATCTTTTTGGCTTGAGCTAAGAACTCTTTCGCGATCTCAGCGGTGCGTTGGCTCTCAGCGTCTTGAGCGATTGGATCGAGCGCTGGTACGCCCGTCTTTTGGGGATCGGTATCAGACACATTGCCTCTGAGCCCTGGTGCGCGGAATACCACGACGAAGCGGTGCTCCTTGACCGGTTCCACAAAGATCTCAACACCTGGGATCTTGACTTGGCGAAGCGATATCGCGAGCGGAGCACTCTCTTCACTGCTGATTCTGCCAGCACGTCGGTCAGTGATTTTTCCATGCGCATCGATCGTGCAAAAGTTGCATCGAATCGCGACATCGCCGTCTTGCAGTTCAAAACCGATGCCGGTCGCTTCCAGTGCGCCACGGCCAATCTTGTAATGAAGAGGATCATAGCCAAAGAGGGCCAAGTGCCCTGGTCCGCTTCCGGGGGCGATGCCTGGTTTGACCGGAATGCTCGCTCCTTGTACGCCGCGCCACGCCAACGAGTCGAGGTTCGGGGTCTGGGCGGTCTCTAGTTCGGTCATTCCACCCGGTGTCATCGGCAAGCCACCCAGCCCATCGGCTACGAGCATGACGATCTTGCTGCCGTTATCCATCTGCAACTCGCGGGTCAATGCATGAATATCCATGGCGATCCACTATTTCTAGAACGGGGAGGTTTTGAAAACTGCACTGAAGAAAATTCACTGCCGAAACTACACTGGCGAAACTGCACCGCGGAAAACGCTCAGTGCCATGAGTTCAGTGCAATGAGTTCGGCGCAGAGAGTTCAGCGCAATGCGTTCGGCGCAATTCAAAGTGTTGCAGATCCAACCCAAACCTCAAGACGTAATGCGACTAAGTGAAAATGCTACACCTGTGATGCCGCGGTGAACTCTAGGCAGGAGATCGGCTTTGGGTTACTCTGGCTTGGAGCGGAAACGCGGCAATTCTCTTCGATGAATTGCGGCAACGACGCTCCCAACACTTACCATAGAGCATTGGTACCAACCTGAATGAAAACGGCATTTCTCGATCGCAACCTGACCTTCTTGCAACAGAAGCCATTTCGATTCCTTCTTCTCGCAATCGTCGGCTTGGCCGCATCGGTTCATTGCGACTTTGCCGCTAGACTTCGGGCTCAGGAGGGGGCGTCAAAACCGACGACGCAAAACGGCTTGCCTCTCGGGATCGCAAACGCCAAACCGGAGAGCGGATCGTATGTAGAGTTGCCCAATGGCACCTATATGGTCCCCTACATGCAGAAATTGGAATCAAGCGATATCGAGTTTGAGATGATTCCCGTCCCTGGTGGCGAAGTTCTCATGGGATCGCCGGAGGACGAGGCCAATCGTTCCGAGGATGAGGGACCGCAGTTCACGGTTCAAGTCCCTCCGTTTTGGATTGCAAAGACCGAAGTGACCTGGGCTCAGTACAAGACCTTCATGAAATGCTATGACATCCTCAAGCGATTGTCGCGGCAGGGCGTTCGCAAAGTGGTGGACATGAACCAAAGCGATGCCGTCACCATTCCGACGCCGCTGTACGAACCGAGTCATACTTACGAGCACGGAGACAACCCGCAACAACCGGCCGTCACCATGACGCAATACGCTGCCAAGCAGTACACGAAGTGGCTCAGCGGCATCACGTCGCTTCAATATCGATTGCCCGCCGAGGCAGAATGGGAGTATGCGGCGCGAGCGGGTACAAAAACTGCTTACGCGTTCGGCGATGATTCCTCGCAGCTCGGAGACTATGCAGCGTACGCAGACAACTCTCCGGACGGAGCTCCCAACGTGGCCAGCAAGAAACCCAACCCGTTCGGGCTGCATGATATGCATGGCAGTGTTTGGGAGTGGACCATCGATCAGTATGCCGCAGACGGCTACGGAGATCGGGCTGGCAAGATGCTCTCGCTCAAGGATGCGATCTCTTGGCCGAGCACTCCGGATATGCGGTCGGTTCGTGGAGGCGGTTGGCAGGATCCTGCCGAGCGACTTCGAACTGCAGCACGCATGGGATCGGCCGACGAAGACTGGAAGGATTCGGACCCAAACGTACCATTGAGTCCATGGTGGTATACGACCGATCCTGCTCGTATGGTCGGGATGCGGGTCGTCCGCTCGCTTGCACCGAAATCGCCCGAGGAGATCTCTCGATATTGGAATATCGATAACGAAGCGATACGTGAGGATGTCGAGTTCCGTCTCCGAGAGGGGCGTGGAGTGTTGGGGGCCGCAGTCCCGGAGTTGACCGAGGAATTCAAACGGAAAAAGTAGCCGACGCTACACTTCGTACTGGACTTTGCCGTGCTTGCTGGCGCGGCTGATACGGTCCATGCTGTACAGCCCGGCCAGCACAAACTCCACGCATGCAGCGCGAATTGCCGGATGCTCCGAAGCGTTGACTTCAAACGCTGTCTGCCACACCGGTGGCACATGCTTGAGTCGTTCTGCGTAAACATCGCTCGGGAGCAAATCCCCGACCTCGATCCGGACTCCCTTGTTGAAGATCTCCGCAATAGCGCTCACCCCAAATTCGTTCGCATATTGCTCGAACACCACTTTCGTAGCTGAAGCGATCAAGGCATCGAGCACCTTGCGTTCGGTCATTTGGTGCGAGCCCATGAGATCGAGTTCGAGTTTCCCGAGCGATGACGAACCCAGGTGCCCTAGGTCGCTCATACGCGGAACGGCAAGTGGTTCGCCCAGGAGGACGGCTCGATGCCGCGCGGAGGCAACCATCGTCCGATAGTTCGCCAAAGAGAATCGCGCGGAGACCCCTGAGGCTTGATCGACGTACTTGCTGGCCCGGGCTTGGGCGGTGATCTCTTCGACCAACTCCATCATAAAATACGGAACTTGAACGGGGTAATCCCCCCCCAGATCGATTCCTGATTCTTGCTTGAGAATATCGATCCCCAGGGTTCGCTCGGGCGGGTAGTGCGTCTGGATAATCGACCCGATGCGGTCCTTCAATTGCGGGATGACTTTGCCGCTGCGGTTGTAGGTGCTCGGGTTTGCAGAAAACATGATGAAGATATCGAGATCGAATCGAATCGGATAACCACGGATCTGCACGTCCCGTTCCTCGAGGATATTGAACAAACCGACCTGGACCAATTCGTCCAGTTCCGGCAGTTCATTCATCGCAAAGATCCCTCGATGCATGCGCGGGATCAAGCCGAAGTGGAGGGCCGATTCGGATCCCATGCTGACACCTCCAGTCAATTTGGAGGGATCGATCTCGCCAATGATGTCGGCGAACTTGGTGCCGGGTGCTAAGCGTTCGACGTACCGATCATCGCGGTGCCACCAGCCGATCGGCACCACCTCAGGCGGATGCTTGCTCAAATAATCCTTCGCGGCAGACGTGATCGGCTGGAATGGGTCTTCATGGATTGGAACATCCGGGATATCCAAGAAGGGAACGTACTCGTCGAGGAACCTCGCGATCGTCCGCATGAGGCGGCTTTTCGCTTGTCCCTTTTCCCCGAGAAACAGAAGATCGTGCCCTGCGAGCAGCGCGATGTTCAGTTCAGGGATGACCGTGTCGTCATAGCCGATAATGCCGGGATAGAGGGGCGCACCTGAACTCAGTGCCTTCAAAAAATTATTGCGGATCTCCGACTTGACAGTTTGGCTCTTCCAGCCACTGGCGCGGAGTTCAGCGAGATTCTTCGGGCGAGTATCGATGCTGTTGGTCATGGCGGGTCGATGGTTGGAGTGTTGAAAGGGTAGGGCTCAGCAGGGAAATCTTAGCAGACAGGTCAAGGACTCGACGTCCGGTGCAGTGCTTTCGGTGTTGAAAGCTGCGCAGGGCTCTCGATTTTCCAGGCCGAAAGGTTTCTGTGAGGCACTTGGACGAAGGAGTGTTTTCGCAGATAATCCGAAGAATTCACGGAGGTCGAAACGGATTTATGCAAGATATTTTTGAAGGGCTCAACGATGCGCAGCGAGCGGCTGTTTCGCATGTCGATGGCCCCATGCTCACATTGGCAGGCCCGGGAAGCGGTAAAACACGCGTCGTCACGCATCGCATCGCTCACTTGCTCCAGCAAGGAGTTTCTCCTTTCTCGATCATCGCCTTGACGTTTACCAACAAGGCCGCTCAGGAGATGAAGAAACGTCTCGAGCGCCTTACCGAAGATTCATCGGTATGGATGGGAACCTTCCACGGATACTGCGCACGATTTCTTCGTCACTATGGCCGCATGGTCGGGCTGAGCGAAAACTTCTCCATCTATGACGCAGACGATTCCAAATCCGCGATCGAGCAATCGGTCATCGATTCAGGAGTTTCCCTGACCCATCTGAAGATCGGGGACATCATCCGCGGGATCGGCAAACTCAAGAACTCCGCTATCACGCCGGACATGATGGAGGAGCCGGGACGCTCGGCGCTCGATCATGCGATTCATAAAGTTTATCACGCTTATCAAAAGCAGCTGCTCGTCAACAACGCAGTCGACTTCGATGATCTGCTGATGCACACGGCGACGATTCTGAGAACCAACGAAGATCTGCGTGCGGACCTCGATGCCAAGCATCGCTACATCCTGGTCGACGAGTATCAAGACACGAATCTCGCTCAGTATTTGATTGTGCGTGGATTATCGCTCGATCACCCAAACATCAACGTGACCGGTGATCCCGACCAATCGATCTACGGCTGGCGAGGAGCCGACATCAGCAACATTCTCAATTTCGAACGGGATTATCCCGGCGTAAAAATTGTGCGACTGGAGCAGAACTACAGAAGCACGCCAGAGATTTTGTCGGTTGCCGATACACTCATCGAAAACAATCGTCGCCGCAAAGCCAAGCGGTTGATCCCAACCCGATCGTCGGGAACCAAGGTAGCGCTTCGCACCTACATCGATGCTCGGCAAGAAGCCGATATGATCGCTGACCA
>CAYXFO010000130.1:0-10729 GCA_964464255.1 uncultured Pirellula sp. | reverse complement strand
CTCGAGAACGTCGAGAAGACGGATACCACAATCAGTGTGTCCACCTGATGAGAGCTCTGCAGTCCTACTTGGTCGCAGAGCCCTTTACCCGGGCGCTCCAAGCGGACCTGGTACGGGTCATCAAGCCTGTGAAAGATTCCCGTTACTGAGTTAGCATGCGGATCGGGGCTTTCGGATATCCTCGCCTCTGTCTCTCAATCGCACGGCTTGCCTAAACGCTATTCTATGGAGTGCGCATGCCGTAACTTTCCAGAAACGGCCGCACTGGCAATAAATATCAACCAGCGAGAGACTCACCTATGACCGATGGCTCCAGCGTACGCCCGGAATCCGAGTTGAGAGACAATAGGACCATCGCGTTGATCAACATCGTTTCGATCGCAGTGCCGATCGTTGTGGCGGTCCTACTAGGGATTCGAACCAAGATCGACCTTGGTACCTGGACCAAGATGATCCCTCATGTAATCGGCGGTATCAATTCGCTTACCTCGATCCTCTTGATCATCGGCTTTGTCGCGGTCCGCAATCGGAAGATTCTCGTCCATCGCGTCTGCATGACATCCGCAATTGGGCTCGGAGCCCTCTTCTTGGTTTGTTACGTCACGTACCACTTGTCCAACCCTTCCACGTCTTTTGGCGGGGTCGGAATGATCCGTTACGTTTACTATTTCATTTTGATCTCGCACATTGCCCTGTCGTTGGTTGTGTTGCCTCTGGTCCTGCGAGCCTTTGCCTTTGCGTGGTGCGGCATGTTCGACTCCCATCGCCGCGTCGCCCGATTCGCATTTCCAATCTGGCTATACGTGTCCGTGACCGGAGTCCTGGCCTATCTGATGATCTCACCCTATTACGTGAAGTGAGCCCGTTTACGTGAAGCGAGCCCATGCGGGCCAGGTAAGAGGAAGAGGTGCGGACACATCGATCAATTTTTTGGTGGTTGGATGTTCGAGACTCAGGCGGCCGCAGTGAAGTGCTATTCCGTGCTGAAACGACTCTCGAGCCCCATAAAGTTGATCGCCGACAATCGGCCATCCCATGGCCGCCAACTGACATCGAATCTGATGCTTGCGACCGGTCACCAAGACGATTTCCAGCAGACTCTTCCGCTCATGGCTGCAGATCGTCCGATAATTCAAGATCGCTTTCAATGCATCGTGGTCGGTATCGAGGGCTAACCTCGTTTTCGTTGCCTCGGGTTTCCTCACCAGAGAGTGCTCCAGTTTGCCCGATTGAGATTGAGGAGTCCCTTCCACAATGGCGAGATAGACTTTGCTCGGCGTTCGATCTCGGAACTGTTCGCTGAGCCGTGCGGCCGATTTGCTCGTTCTTGCAAATGGGACGACGCCGGTCACCGGTGCGTCCAGTCGACTGACAACCCCCAAGTACACAGCCCCCGGCTTGTGATACTTGTTCTTGATGTACTGCTTTGCCGATTCGAGCAAACTCTGTTGGCCCGATTGAGCCCCCTGGACGATCCAATCGGCTGGCTTATCCACGATCAGAAGATGATTGTCTTCGTAGAGAATCTGCGACGGATGCAACAAGGAACTTCCCCCAAGCTTTCAGTAGTCAACGTAGCATAGCCCTTCGCGAGCTGGACTTGAGCGAACAGATCGACCCGATTTGGTTTCGTTATCCTGGAAAACCGTGCGACGAATTGTCGCAAAACTGTAAGGTCAGTCGGAAAACCAAGAGTTTGCTTTGAAATTCGTCGATGCTTGAGAAGATGCCTCTGCAATGTTTTCCGTGGCCGTCTTTTGCGTTTTTGCGGTTCCCATTACACTTCCGGATCAAAGGCAGAGTATCCAGGCCGGGATTCCAAACCGCGAGGTCGATTCTTCGCGAGGTGGAAGAGGTAGGGAGTTTCCGCGTTGGATCCAGTAATCTTTCAAACTATTCGTCGCTAAAGACTCATGTCGCAACGTTTTCTATTTCCCCGATGGACCAATAAGTTTTTGGCCCTCCTTGGGGTGCTGATCCTCGGAGGCGGGGCCTACGCGAGCGTCCTGTTTCTTGGCGTCACCAGCCCCGAAACCCTCAACACCGGTTACAGGCCGTTGCAACCGGTTCCGTTCAGCCATGCTCTTCACGCTGGCGAACTGAAGATGGACTGCAAGTATTGCCACGCATCGGTGGACAAGTCCGCTCATTCACAGATCCCGGCTACGCAGACTTGCGTGAATTGCCATGCTCCCCGAACGGTCAGCGGAAGGCAATGGTCAGCAATTCATTCCGACTCGCCCAAACTCAAACCAGTACGCGAGAGTTGGAGAACGGGAGAGTCCGTGGATTGGGTTCGCATCCACCGGCTTCCCGACTACGTTTACTTCAACCATGCTGCCCACGTGAACCGAGGCGTGTCTTGCGTGACTTGCCACGGCCGTGTCGATCAAATGGAAATCGTTTATCAAGCGAAGAATCAGTCGATGGCTTGGTGCTTGGATTGCCACCGCAATCCGGAACCCCATCTGCGACCCGTCGAAGAAGTTACCAATCTTGCATGGTCTGCCGGTAGCGATGAAGCGCAATTGGCCCTGGGCAAGAAGCTTCGCGAAGAAAATAACATCCATCCTCAAGTCAATTGCGCGGTCTGCCACCGATGAACCAATCCGGTACCGAACCTAGAACGCGTTACTTCCGCAGCCTCGAAGATCTGCAGCGAACTCCCGAGTTCGAGCAATTCCTCGAACGGGAGTTTCCAAAAGCAGCATCCGAGTTCCCAGAGGGGGTGTCCCGCCGCCGATGGCTCCAGTTGATGGGGGCCTCGTTGGCATTGGGCGGCCTTTCCGGATGCCGATACAACCGGGAGGAAGTCGCGGCATTTGTGATGCGTCCGGAGGGTCGGGTGCCAGGAGTTCCTGAACACTTCGCGACCAACTTTGAATGGGCGGGTCGAGTCGTCAATGCCCTGGTCACGAGTCTCGACGGCCGTCCTATCAAAGTCGACGGTAACGCAGATCACCCGGCCTACGCACAGAGCCAACCTAAAGATTTCGCAGAGAACAAAAAGCTTGCATCCGCAGGGTCCGACCGCTTCACTCAAGCTTCAGTGCTCTCTTTGTATGACCAAGACCGAATCGCGACGGTCCTCTATCGCAAATCAACAGGAGCTGGCCCCGAGATTGCGGACTCTGAGGATGCGGACCAGCGGTCACGATCTTGGACTGCGTTCAAACAATTCGCCGCTGGCAAAGTAGCCGAGCTCGGTGATGGCAAAGGCTTGGCAATCCTTTACGAGCCAACAGCCAGCCCGTCGCTCAAGCGACTGATCGCTGCCACGGCAAAGAAGTTTCCGCAGGCGACCTTCGTCCGCTACGAATCGGTGTACTCGCAGAATGTAAACAAAGCGATCGATGCCGTCGGAGCGGGAGGATCGAATATGGTTTTCGAACTCGACTCGGCGAAAGTCATCGTCGCTCTCGACTCGGATCTGTTCGGAGGCGATTCGCTCGGAGTCCATTACGCGCGCCAATTTGCGAATCACCGTTCACCCGATGGCCCATGGATGAATCGACTGTATGTCGCGGAGTCTCAGTACTCGATCACCGGCACCGCAGCCGACTTCCGATTGCCCATTCAGTCGTCGCAAATCAGCGTCCTGCTTCGAGCCATTGAAAACGCGATCGATGCTGGAACAGCGTCCGACAACGATCAGGAAGAAGCCAAGACTATCGACCAGCTCGACCCCGCTGAACGAGTCACCCGCGTCGTGGATGCGATCGCAAGCGATTTGCTCAAGCACAGAGGGGAGTGCGTGCTGAGCGTCGGTGCTCATCAACCTTTGGCCGTTCAAGTGGCTGCTCTTCGCATCAACCAAAAGCTCGGTAACATCGGGAAGACAGTCAAGTTGGTTCAGGTCCCCAACGAACTGTCCGGCTTGTCCAGCATGAAGCTCGATGACTTTGTTCGTCGAGCATCCGAGTTCTCAACCGCATGGGTGCTGACTCCGAACCCAGTGTTCACGGTTGCAGGCGATGTGAATTTGGGAGAAGCATTCAAGACGATTGGCGATGTGGTTTATTATTCGCAATACGATGATGAAACCGCAAAGTTCGCTCGCTATACCGTCCCGGCTACGCATCCCTTGGAAGCTTGGGGCGATGTCCGCTCGCCCGATGGCACCTACGGTGTTTGCCAGCCACTGATCGAACCATTGCTCGGTGGTATCAGTCCTTTGGAGTTTCTTGCAACATTAGCAGGGATGGAGATCTCCAACTCCCAGGAAATCGTCAAGGAAACGGCGAAGGAGATCGCTGGCGGTCAACTGAGCGAACGGGTCTGGAAAGAAACACTCCATGCTGGGTTCATGCCGGGATCTGCGAGCCCGCTTTTCGCCGGTACGATCAGTGCTGACGCACAGGAACTAAAGTCGAAAGAAGTCACCGCACGGGTTTATGAATTGGATGAGGGAACCATCCGAACCGAGTTCGATCCCGCGAATTTGGAAGTCCTTGTTCTGCCGAGCGAGACGATTTACGACGGTCGTTTGGGGAACAACGGTTGGCTTCAAGAGTGCCCGCAAGCCCTCACCAAGTTGACTTGGGATAACGCAGCGATCTGCAGTCCGACCACGGCGAACAAGCTTGGGCTCAAACAAGGCGAGGTGGCAGCGATCACTTTGGGAGAGTCGAGAGTCAAGCTCCCTGTCTTTATCGTCCCCGGCCACGCAGAAGGGTCGATCACGGTTCACTTTGGATACGGCCGTACAAAAGAGTCGGGGGGGTCGGTCGCAGGTGCTGTAGGCACGAGCCTCGCAACCTTCCGACGATGGAATCAAGCTGCAATCTACACCGGGGTCTCTGTCGATCCGACCACCGAGCCCTATCGCTTGGCTACAACGCAAGATCACTTCGCACTCGATGATCTTGGGATGGCGGAAACCGCCAAGCGGGCTCCCCAACTAGTGCGAGAAGGGACACTCTTTGAATACAAGAGCAACCCCAAGTTCACTCACGAAATTGTGGAACACCACTTCGCGAACGAGTCCCTCTGGAAAGAGCCCAAAGTTGACTTGAACCACAAGTGGGGCATGGCAATCGATCTGAACAAGTGCATCGGTTGCAATGCTTGCGTCATCGCATGTCAAGCGGAGAACAATGTTCCGATCGTCGGCAAGGAACAAGTGATCCGCGGCCGTGAAATGCATTGGTTGCGTATCGATCGTTATTTCCAAGCAGACGTTACCGCCAAGAAGTCGCGAGATGCGATTCATAGCCCGGTAGACACTAAGGTGGTGATGCAACCGATGGCGTGCGCCCATTGCGAGACCGCCCCATGCGAACAGGTTTGCCCCGTGGCGGCGACCGTTCACACCGAGGAAGGGATCAATGCGATGGCCTACAACCGTTGCATCGGAACTCGGTATTGTGCAAACAACTGCCCTTACAAAGTTCGTCGTTTCAACTACCTCAATTACAACGACGAATACGGCTATTACTACGGCTGGCAAGATTATCGCGAGAAGGCATCGAAGAAGCTTCAGTCTCTGGTTCTGAACCCAGAAGTTTCAGTTCGAGGTCGTGGTGTGATGGAAAAGTGCACCTACTGCATCCAACGGGTTCAGAACGGCAAGATCGCTGCTCGCACCAAGGGTGACGGCAAGGTGCACGATGGAGATATACGCTCCGCATGCCAAGAGGCATGCCCAACGCACGCCATCGTATTCGGTGATTTGCACGACACCTCAAGCCGAGTTCATCAGATGCATCACGATCCTCGATCCTATGCGGTGCTCGAGGAATTGAATATTAAACCGCGAACCCTGTACTTGTCACGCATCCGAAACGTTCCGAAACGATTGGCGACTTACACGCAGTTGCATCCGGAACGATTCGAAGATCATCATTCGCACGACGATCACGATCACGGATCAGGAAACCATGGCGACCATAGCTAGTTCATACAACCCTCGCGAGATCGACAACACAGCCGACATTCCCGGCCGCCGTGCACCGCTCATCACGGGTAACCAAACCTACAAGTCGGTTACCGAAATGGTCTGCCGTGTCGCAGAAGATCCCCAGCCGAAGATTTGGTGGTTGCTGTTCGGTTTCTCCTCGCTTACGGCGCTCATGTTCGTCAGCCTGATCGGCTTTTTGATTTACAAAGGGGTCGGCATCTGGGGGAACATGAGCCCGGTTTTCTGGGCCTGGCCGATTGTCAACTTCGTTTTTTGGGTCGGTATCGGTCACGCAGGCACCCTCATCTCCGCGATCTTGTTCTTGTTCCGGCAGAACTGGCGAACCAGCATCAACCGCGCCGCTGAAGCGATGACGATCTTCGCGGTTATCTGTGCTGCGATTTATCCCGGGATTCACGTTGGACGCGCTTGGCTGGCATTCTGGTTGTTGCCCTATCCGAGCTTGAACTTGTGGATGTGGCCTCAGTTCCGAAGCCCCCTCTTGTGGGACGTTTTCGCGGTTGGAACGTACGCCTCGACTTCACTCGTCTTCTGGTACATGGGGATGATTCCCGACCTCGCGACCTATCGCGATCGAAGCAAGAGTCCGCTGCGACGCATGATCTACGGTCTTCTCTGCTTGGGCTGGTCTGGTTCGTCCCGGCACTGGTTGGTGTATGAGAAGGCTTACACGCTCTTGGCTGCGTTGGCCACCCCGCTGGTTCTCTCCGTTCACACGGTCGTTAGTTTCGACTTCGCTGTTTCGCAACTTCCGGGATGGCACACCACCATCTTCCCACCCTACTTCGTGGCCGGTGCTATCTTCTCCGGGTTCGGAATGGTGGTAACGCTTTTGGTTCCGATGCGTGCGGTGTACAAGCTCGAAAACTTGATCACCCTCCGGCACTTGGACAACATGAACAAGATCATTCTGGCGACAGGATCCTTGGTCGGTTTGGCGTATGCGACTGAGTTTTTCATGGCGTGGTATAGCCAGAACCAGTATGAAAGCTTCACGTTTATCAACCGTGCCTTTGGTCCCTACTGGTGGGCCTATTGGATCATGGTGACTTGCAACGTGATTTCGCCACAGCTCTTCTGGTTCAAAACGATGCGAACGAACCCGATGGCGATGTGGATCATTTCGATCTTTGTAAACATCGGGATGTGGTTCGAGCGATTTGTGATCACGGTCACCTCGTTGAGTCGAGACTTCCTACCAAGCTCTTGGGGTTACTACCGCCCGACGATGTACGACGGTTTGATGTTCTTCGGCAGCTTTGGTGTTTTCATGACTTTGTATCTGTTGTTCTGCAAGTTCCTCCCGACGATCGCGATCTCGGAAGTCAAGGGTGTGATGTCCTCCTCGGCTCACTCCGAACACTTGCAGGCAGAATTGCTCGGGCATGGACACGCTGGAGAGCATGGATCCCATGGGACCGGTTCTCACCACTGATCTTCGATAACCTTCGATCAACTATTGATAAATAGCCTCAGGCACAACGAACTATGAGTGAACCCAAGCCACGGAAATCAAGCGAGCCAAAAGCTCCGCGATCGTTCGGTTGGATGGCGGAGTTTTCCGATGAGCATGCTTTGCTCGACGCTGCGAAAAAAGTTCGAGATTCCGGTTACACGCGGACCGATGCTTTCACACCGTTTCCTGTACACGGAATCGACGAAGCTCTCGGCATCAAGCCGACCATTCTTCCATTTATCGTTCTTTGCGCCGGCTTGACGGGATTGTGCACCGCACTGCTGATGCAGTGGTGGATGAATGGAGTGGACTACCCCTACCTCATTTCCGGAAAACCTTTAGGGATCTCCCCTGCAGCAATTCCTGTTTCCTTCGAATTGACCATTTTGTTTTCCGCATTCACCTCGGTCTTCGGGATGATCTTCCTGAACGGCCTGCCTCGATTCAGCAACCCAGTTTTCACCAACCCTAAATTCGATCGCGCGACCGACGACAAATTCTTTTTGTACGTCGACGCACGCGATCGTTACTACAACCGTGAATCGGTTCGAGAACTACTCGGGTCGACGCATCCGGAATCGCTCGAGGAAGTGATCGAGGATTCCACGCCGGCTTCCATTCCCAAGCCGATCTTGCTTGGGGCGCTGCTGTTGGTTTTGGCAGGCTTGATTCCAGCGATGATCGTGCTCAACATGCGGGCAGGGTTCAGCGATCTACCCCGATGGCACGTTTGGTTCGATATGGATTTCCAACCGAAAAAGAAGCCGCAGCAGACGACGACCGTCTTTGCAGATGGCAGATCCATGCGTCCACAGGTTGTCGGCACGGTAGCTCGAGGCCAGTTGACTGAGCAGGATCCCTTCTACACGGGTTTGGATCCATCCAAGCAAGCTGCAATCCAGGAATCGGTAGGTGCACTGGTCTCCTTCCAAACATCGTCTAGCATCTCCGCAGACTCGGGACAACCTCCGACGGATGGACAAGCCGCATCATCCGCTGGCACCGTCGGTACAGATCCCCCAAAACCCTACGTTACCGAGCTTCCGATTGAAGCCAACGAAGAACACATGAAGCTCGGCAAAACCAAATACGAAATCTATTGTTCTGCGTGCCATGGATACTCTGGTTTCGGGGATGGATTGGTTGCAGCGCGAGCTCAAGCGTTGCAGCAGGACACTTGGACTGCACCAACCTCTTTGCATGCCGACCGCGTGCAGAAGCAACCCTTTGGCCAGATCTTCCACACGATCACCAACGGACAAAACAAAATGGCTCCCTACTCCACTTCATTGACACCCAAAGAGCGTTGGGCGGTGGTGCTCTATGTGAAGGCTTTGCAACGGTCTCGAAATGCCTCGATTGAGGATGTGCCTGTTGAAGAACGTACCAAGCTGACCCCAGCCCCCTGATTCCACTTTGAATTCGGGCGCCCGGTGGGCGCGAAATGATATGACACTGAAATACGACAAAGAATCGATTGAGTTGCCAGCAACTTGGAAGACCATGCCGCCGATTTTGTTCGCGGCTGGGATGGGGCTGTTGCTTGTCGGCGGAGTGTTCAGCTTCTTCGTCCAGGGAGGGAGCGATGGCACCAACTCCCCGCAGTTCAAGTTCTTTAGCCACTCCTATCTGGCGAACTTCATGTTCGTTCTGACGATCGCGTTGGGTGCTCTGTTCTTTATTTTGGTGCAGTTCGCTACCCGGGCGGGTTGGAGTTCGTCGATCCGGCGAATCGCGGAACTGCTCATGTCGACCATCCCGTTCCTTGCGGTGTTGTTCCTTCCGATTATCGTTTTGCTTTACACCAAGAACAACGCTTTGTACGAATGGAACGTCGCGAGCGCGTCGGCCGGAAACAGCGTGATCAAAGAGAAGATCGATGTAGGATATCTGACAGCGAACTACTTCACGCTTCGTGCCCTGATTTATTTCGGCGTTTGGACACTCATGGCACTGTGGTTTTTCGGCCTGAGCCGACAACAAGACGAGTCGGGTGACATCGAGCATTCGCTGACCCGTCAAAAGTGGAGCGGACCGTGCATCATGTTGTTCGCCCTGTCGGTCAGCTTCGCTGCCTTCGATTGGGTCATGGGAATCGATGCCGATTGGTTCAGTACCATTTTTGGAGTCTACATTTTCGCTGCCTCGATGATGTCGTTCTTCGCCACGATGATTCTGCTCAACCGTTCGCTACAGAAAGCCGGCAAGCTTGGCAAACTGGTGAACACCGAACATTATCATGACATGGGCAAGTTTATGTTCGGCTTCATCATGTTTTGGTCGTACATCGCTTTCTCGCAATTGCTTCTGTACTGGTATGCCAACGTGCCTGAAGAAACGGAGTGGTTCAAGGTTCGCCTGAACGACGGCTGGCAGTATTTGTCGTATGCCTTGATCCCCCTTCACTTCGCGATCCCATTTTTGGGAGTCATGAGCCGTCACGTTCGTCGACATCCGGTCGGACTGGTTTTCTGGGCGGGTTGGGTGATTGTCGCCCACTGGCTCGACATGACCTTTTTGGTGATGCCCAATTCCGGGCCGTTCCAAATGTTGCCGATGGTTGGGCATTTCCTGGGTGGTCTGGGCATGGCCTGTATTTTGATCGGATTTTTCCTGGTTCGCGCTTCGTCTGCTCCCCTGGTCGCCATTCGCGATCCACGATTGCCTGAAGCTCTCACCTATTCCAATCCCATTTTGTAAAGCGGTTTTCCCTCGGAGTGATCTATGGCCCGCTACGATGACCTGAACACCAAAATGATCGCCTACTGGGCGGTTTTGAGCATTGTGATCCTGGTGCTGATTTTGCAGGGCACGCAGGCTCTTTGTTACAATATGATCAATTGGACCGACGCCCGACGGACTGATCCCGCGACGGATGCCCCGACCTTGGTCAAGAGTGAACAACTAGCCTCCTTGAGCGGGTACAGGAAAGAGATCGTTGACGACGATGCTGCTCCCTCTGAAAAGGGTCAGGAACAGCCTAAGAAGGAAGTCATTAGAATTCCCTTGGATCAAGCACAAAGAATATTGTTGAAAGAGCTTTCTTCTCCGAACCTCGGTGGAGTTTAACGTTTTGGTTATGGGCAGTTTAACTCGTCTCTTTGCATGGACGTTTTGGGCGATCGCATCTTTTGCGGTCTTAGCCTCTGTGCGCGGCGAGGAAGATTATCAGTTTCTCTCGAATACACTCCCCAAGGCGATGGAGGGTGTTGGAATCGATGAAAAACTTGGGGAATTTGTACCGATCGATTTACTGTTCCGCGATCATCGAGGAAACGAGACGTCCCTGAAGAGGATGTTAGCAAGCGAGAAACCGGTGATCCTGACGCTCAATTACAGCAACTGTCCTGGGC
>CAYXFO010000129.1:0-10763 GCA_964464255.1 uncultured Pirellula sp. | reverse complement strand
GCCAAGCAGTCGGCACAACCGCCCCAGTATGGGTCACAATCTGAGGAGGTGGATACAATCCAATCACAAAACGCTCGCTTGGAGCGATACTCGGTGGTTGGGCCTTCAGTCGTTGCTGGGCCTCAGCATCCAGGCTCGGTACGCGGCGAGCCTCCTCGTCCACTTGCCCGTTGCGATCGGAATCGGACCTCTTCAACTTGGCTGGCTCTTTGGGCTTTACATAGTCTCCCAGCGGGTTGATTGGACCTCGACTATCCGAGAGAGCCTTGAGTCGTTCGCGGACCGCATCGGCATCGCGCGTGGCCATCGGATCGGTGCGAGGACGGAACAGAGGGGGCTCGATCGCAGTTTCGTTTTGCCCTAGCGCCGAGTTTGTGGCAGCCAAGTATGTGGCAGTCGACAGAAACGTAGCAAGCACAACGATGGTAATCGGCAAGCGTCTCATCTTTATCCTTCTACCTCATGTCATTGCGTAGGTTCGACAACTCGGATTCAACAAGCCTATTTTACCGGCGGATTCAATCGAACTCCAACCTTTTGCAAGCGGGCGATAACTGCTGCCTGCGACTCATTCTTGAGCACAGTATCGTCGAGATACAAACGCAGATACGGCGCGAATCGACGTTCTCCTTGAGCATCCGCTTCACAAGCGTCCGCAAGGGCTGTTAGATCGAGGTTCTCATTAAGGCTAGCGATCAAAAGGCGGAGTTCGCGTAGAGAGCGAGTAAACTCGAGCGACTTGATCCCGCAACCCTTGATGTTGACGGTTTGCAATCCCTTGAGTTCCGCGATGGTTCCCGCATCTTCGATCGGGCTCCCAGACACATCGAGGGTCCACAGTTTTTTGAGAGGGAGAATTGGCTCGAGTTTCTTGAACTTGTTTCCGCCAGCGTAGAGCGATTGCATTTTGACCATGCCGCTCAAGGAAGCGAGGTCTTCGAGTCCGTTGTTGGCGATGTGCAGATACTGAATCGCAGTCAGTCCCGATAGAGGTTCAAGCGATTGGATCTTGTTCGAGGCCAAGTCGATCGACTGCAACAGCTTCAATTCGCGCAATGGGGCCAAGTCGGTGATCTCGTTGTTCTCGAGGTCGATCTTCATCAGGGACTTGCAGTTCTGGAGGCCCTCGAGGCTCTTGATTCCTTTTCCTTTGCCGACGACCTGGGAAATGTTCTTCACATCGTCGGCCGTGATCGGTTCTGCGTTATATCTCTTTTCGAAGACTTCTTTCCGAACGACAGCTTCCAATGCTTTGTCGGGAAATAGATCCTGTGCGAGGGCAATGGGGCTCGAACTAGCAGCGATCCACCAGGCGGCACCTGTCCAGGCAGCGGCAATCCAGTGAGCCCTAGAGCCGAATGCCGAATTAATTTTTCCAAGAAGAGTATTTGCCATGCGGCAAGATATCGATGAAACCATCCGGAAGTCCTGTAGGGCAAAAAGGGGGGAAGTGGGAGGGATTTCTAATTTATCCCAACACATGGCTGATTTCTAGCGAGAAACGTCCTATCATAGCCATGTTGAGACGCATGTCTCGTGGGCGACATGGCTTTTGGCTGAGGAACAACCCTTGAAGATTTTAGTGACCGCTTTCGAGCCCTACGACCAGTGGCGCTCGAATTCGAGTTGGGAGGCGCTCACCGAATACCTCCGAGAGCATGGTTTGCCGCCAGGTGTCACCACACGCCGTTATCCAGTCGATTTCGACCAATTGAACGAGCGGCTCAGCAAGGATCTCGAGCGAGGGTTCGACTTCGTACTTCATTTAGGGCAGTCCCCGGGTTCCTGTGCCATTCACTTGGAGTCGATCGCAATCAATGTCGCTGGCGTTACTTATGCCCCCGGCAATTTGTTTGGCCCGATCGTTCATGATGCCCCGGTTGCCTACCGCACTCGCTGCCCCCTGAACAAGATGTGCTCCGAGCTTCATGATGCGGCAATCCCTGCCAGCATCTCGTATCATGCCGGAACCTATCTGTGCAACGCAGCGATGTATCTGTCCCATCATTGGCATGCCGTGCGGAATCTTGAATGTTGTGTTGGTTTCGCCCATCTGCCACTGACTCTCGAACAGTCGATTGCCAGCGGCCGTGAGATGCCCGGTTTGCCCGTCAAGGATTTGTCGCGAGCGATCCACTGCATGCTAAATGTCCTCCGGGGAAGTGCGACCGAGACGCCACCGACGGTTCTAGCCTGACTCGCATAAGATTTGAGCGAGATCCATCCAACCTCACAATCAATCGTTAGAAATTAACAAATAGGTGCACCGAAGTTGAGCGATGAATCGGATTCTCAGCGACGAATGATCGAGTCGTTACTGGCTAGCTATCGCGATGGCGAATGGGACGCGATGGAATTGGGGCAGCGGATTCTGCACGCTGCAATCGCCAGCGATGGGAATGTTACGCCGGATACCGATCGGGCGAAGCGAACGGGGTTTCCCGAAGTCATCTATGGTTCAGGCAAAACCCCCGAGTCGATTCTGGCCGTGCTCGATTCGCTTCTGCGGAAGCATTCAGAGATCCTGATTACTCGTGTTTCTCCTGAGCAAGCTCGTGTTGTCTCGGACACCTACCCATTCACACGCTGGAATCATCTTGCGCGCACGATTCGGGTCGGTAGAACCGAGATGCCTGCGATTCCCGATAAGGTCGTGAGCGATTCGGTGGTTGGGGTCGTTACTGCGGGTACAACGGATGAGGCAGTGGCGCTCGAGGCTCGTGAAACGCTTGCTTGGATGGGTTGCAGTACGCTCTTGATTCAAGATGTTGGAGTCGCGGGTCCATATCGATTGCTTTCTCGCGTTCCCGACTTAAAGCGATGCATCGCGATCGTTTGCGTGGCGGGGATGGAAGCGACATTGCCAACAGCTTTGGGAGGGCACGTGTCATGCCCTGTCATTGCGGTCCCGACTAGCGTCGGGTACGGCGCGAGCATGGGAGGGATCGCTGCGCTCCTGAGTATGCTCAACAGTTGTGCTGCGAACGTCACGGTCGTCAATATCGATGCAGGGTTCAAGGCTGGCTATATCGCTGGCCTGATCGCGAAAACGGCCATGCGCGAAAAAGGCCATGCGAGAAAAGAGTAGTCACGTGAAATCACGCGCACGTTGCCCGCAACCAGTGCGAATCAATTCTGATGCGCTTCCCACCATGCATCGTGGGGTGCGCCGTCGAATGGCTGAGTCAGTTCCTCGATGTCGGTCCACAGCTTCAATTCAGCCGATTCGGAATCGTCTGCACGATTCTGTGCGACGTCGGAGATGTCATCATCGAACCACATGCCTGCTTCGATGGGGTCTTCGACGATGCGAGGCCGTTTGGCAGGTTGTCTGCGAGGCTTGATCGGTACGATGGCAGGCGGTTCCTCTGGAGGGTCGACGAGCACCACTGGATGGACGCTTACCACTTGCGGTGCGGGTTCGACAACGGGTTCGACAACGGGTGCCGCGACCACCGGTTCGATGGTCATTGGCTTGGTAGCCGGGACAGTTGGGGTATAGCCAGGATTGTACACGCGAGCTTCGCCGGGTACACCTTGGTCGGGCAGCACGCGGACCTGGACGTCGATACTGTGGAACATGCGCATGATGTGTTCATGGCACGTGAACATGATGACCTGATGGCCAAGGGCTGCGAAGTCGCGGAGGACCTTCGCAGCATGCGTTGCTCGCGCGCTGTCGAAGTTGACCAGGACATCGTCTAGGACGAGTGGCAAGGTAACGCCGCGTCGCGAATAGGCTGCAGCTAGGCTCAGGCGGAGCGAGATAAAGACCGCTTCGCGTGTACCGCGACTGAGTACTTCGAGCGGTAAAGACTGCCCTCGTTCGTTGTCGATGCGCAGTGCATTCTTGCCTAGTGGCGTCCAGACGCGTACGTACTTGCCGTCGGTAAGTTGCTTGAGGAACGTTGAAGCCTCTCGCAGTGTTTCGGGTTGTCGCTCGGTTTCATAGACTTCGCAAACCTTTTCGAGCATGCAAGTCGTGACGCCGAGCGTTCGCCAATGTGCAGCGCACAGATCGATTTGACGTTCCAGGCATGAGAGTTCGAGCTTTGCTTCCGCGAGGCGCCGATCTGCCGCCAATGTCTTCATCTCCTGCGAGATCTCTCCCTGTCTCTGGAGCAGTTGTCCGATTCGCTCTTCGGCGCCGCTGATGCGATTGCCCAGTGTTTCCCATCGCTTTTCCAGTTCCGAGGCGCTGGAGTTTTCGAGCATGCGAGCAACGGCGTCGTAGGCAACATGCAGTCCGATCAAACCCTTGATTCGATCATCGAGGTTGCTGATCTCCGTCTCGAGTCGGAGATGATCGTTCTTCTTAGCTAGATGTTCTTCGAGCTGCTGAGGGGTCTCGACGGCGAGATCTGCGAGCATTGACTGGCGGGCTCGTATATTGCGTTCCATCAGTCGCCGCAGCAGTTTCTGCTTCTTGCCGAGTTCCTCGTCTTCGTTTTTGAGTTCCCGCCTCTGGGCGAGGAACTGTTGATGTTGAGCGAGTGTATTGACGAGTTCCTGCAAGCGTTGCTGGGGTGCTTCGATGGTATGGGTGGCGACTGGTGATGAGAGTGCAGCAACCTTGATCGAGGGGATGGTTTCCTTACCGTTGTTGGATTCCGTCAAAGCGACATGCACCTGAGTCGAAAGGGCGTCCAGTTTTTGGACAGCGGAATTGAGTTCGATCTTGCGTTGGCTGAGTTCATCGTTTTGCGCCTTGAATCGCTTGCGAGTTTGCGACAGAGACTCGTACCCCTCGGCCAAGATGCGAATGCTCTTGGGGGAGAGAGAGTCGGCCAAACCGATTTGCTGTAGTGTCTTCTGCCATTGCGAGCGAGCCGACTTCAGGCCGGATAATGCGTGAGCGCCTTGGCGTTTCGCGGACTGCATGCGCTGTCGTGCTGCTTGTTCGTTGTGATACACAGGGAGAAGTGCTTCACAGGATCCGAGGTCGTGTTCGGCTTCGCGAAGCAATTGTTCCATCGAGCCGCCGTGGTCGGGCAGTGCTTGCGACAGATCCTTCTTTTCTTGTTCGGTCTTGCGAACTTGGGACATGAGGGCTTCCAATTGCGATTCGCACTCGGTGATGTCCCCAGCGATACCCCGTTCCATCGATTTCCACCACAGATAAGTTGCCACCAGGACAATCAACCCGAGAACGGTCATCAATACGCCGGTGTTTTGTGGATCGTTGTTCGGTGCCTGCAACATTCGGGTGGCTGAGGGCATCGAATTGCCGTTGTACCAGCCAAAGAAATTGTTGAGCCCCGACAGGAAGAGGAATGCTCCGATGAAAAAGGGGATCGCCAGCATCAACACGCGTTCCCACGAGAATCCGTCGTCGCTTTCGAGGTCGACCGAATCCCCTTCGAGTTCTTCTCGATGCTTGACCAGTTTGTCGAGTCGTTCCTCGACCTGTTGGTATTTGCGAATCGCTTGGATTCGTTCACTCGCATTGCGGATCGCTTCTTGCAGGTCGTCTGCATTGCGAACAGCGAGAAATTCACCGATCTCTGCGTGCAGACGTTCGGCTTCTTTGCGATCGTTTTCGATTTGCTGCCGCGCTTGCTTCAATTGCATTTGATGCATGCGTACATCGCGAGCGGGACCGGCCAGTTGCGTGATGGCTCCCCGAGACAACTCGGGCAAATTCGTCACACGTTTGTCGCTGAGCAGGGCTTGCAGATCGGGTTCGCTCAATCCAAGACGCTTGGCGTCCTCAATCAGTTGGTCTTGGGTTTGTCGAAGCTCGGATTCGAGCCGCTGGATTTGTTTTTGAAGTTGCGAGATCCACGGTCCTTGCTCGGCGGCTGCGTCGATTTTGCTGGAAAGAGCGAGGATGTTCTTGTTGACCGGCAGATCGTCCGCTCGTTTGCGAACGGCGCGTCGTTGGTCCACGAGGCTTTGGATTTGCCGTTTCTTATCATCGATTTGAACCTGGATGTCACCGAGATTCTTCATCGCATCGTCCGGCAGATCAACGCGAGCATGCAACTGGGTCAGTTGGTTGCGAAGCTGCTCGCGATGGAACCATGGCTCGCGAACTTGAAGGGAGACCTCGATCGATTTGGCTTCGACTTCCCATTGGGCAATGCGTTGTTTGAGTTCATCGATTTCATTCTGCTGATTGCGACGATGGGCTGCGAGTTCACCCCAACGTCGACCGCGAAGCGTGTGTTGCTCGATCTCATCCCGCAGCTTTTCTCGACGCATGAGCAGATTAGGCATTTGCGCGTGATCGTCGTTGGCTGCTGCCAATTGGGCACGCGAGGCTCGCAGCTGGCGAATTACGTCCACTAAAGAGACACGGTCGAGACCGCTGGATAACTTGTACAATTCATCGGCTGCGGCTGTATCATCGAGTGTGCTCAGTTCCTGGAGTTCACGAAGGCCGATGGCAAATACGTTCGTGAAGATCGATTCATCGACGTTGCCCAGCAAGGATGTCAAACGATGTTGACCTTGGGTGATGCCATCGCTGCTGGTGACGGTCAGTTGGCCCGCGACCGTCGGGTCGTTGAGCGTTGCTCGGCGAGCGATCTCGTAACCACCGCCTGGGCCGGTAACGCGAATGGTTCCACCCGGCTTGCCGCCATGGACGGGTGGCAAGTACCGCTGACGACGTTCGGACGTAAAACCGTAGAACATCGTTCGCAGGAAGTTCATCAGGGTGGTTTTGCCCGCTTCGTTGGGACCGTAAAAGACGGTCATGCCATCGGGCATCGAGTCGACAGACAGCCCCGACCAAACGCCAAAACCATCGATTTGAATATCGCGAATCTTCATCCTCGAGTCCCTCCGAAGCGACGCACAGGCGCCAACAAATCCAATTTGTGTCCTCGCAACATGTCCACCCCAAGCAATGTAGCTCGATCCAATGCAGCCGTGGTTGATACAGGATCTTCGTTTACCAACATCGCATGCCACGCTGGAGTGCCCGGTGTTTCGGATTCCACGATCGGCTTCAAGTTCAGGTTTCGGCTTGCAGCCTTGCGAGTTTCCTCTGCGGTGCGGAGAAAGTCGCCGAGAATCGTGTCTTCTTCTTGCCATTTCTGGGGATAGGCCTTCGGAGAGAGCAGTTCGATCTCCGTGGACCAAACGCTGCAGGCACCGTGACCATACTCTCGACGCAGCCAGACAAGAGTCTCGTCGATGGCCGCCGGCGATACCATGTTCATGTGCTCGAGGTTGAGTTCGACACGCCATCGAACGATCAGATGGTGCGTGCCATGTTCGCTTTGCAGGCGGGCGATACGTTTGCTCATCAGTTCCCGCATGTCGCGTCCCAAGGCAAGGTCTTCGACATCAAGAGTCTGAGTGATATAGCGGAATGGATCGCAATCTCCGGTCGTGATTTGAGCGTCATGATTGCCATCGACTTCGACCATCCAGTAACCGTGTTCACCTTCTTCGGCGAATCCGCGTCCTTGGGTCGTGCCGGAAACTCGCATGTGAGGGGCCTCGCCATGGAGTACTTGGCGAGCATGGGGGCCTCCAAGTGCCCAATAGTCGATCCGCTCTGCCATCAGAGCATCGCGGTCCGCTTGTCCATGTGACATCGCAATCACATAGGTATCGTCAGTATCGACTTGGAATTCGGCGGCTCGAATCGTTTCGCGACCATCGCTTGAGCGGCCCAGGATCGTGGCGAGTGGAAAGCCGTTCCGACGGAATACGAATGTTTCCACTTGTTTTTTGGAGAAGAGGTGGACGTTGTCGGGTAGCAGCACGGCATCGGGCCATCGGTCGGGATCATCCACCGTGCCACCAGCCCAGTAGACATCGATCTTGCGTTGCGAGAGGCGTTCAAACTGCTCCATCAGGAACGCGGGCCCGGCGGCACCACAGGAGATCGGGTTGAGCAGATCTCCGGTCAGGAGTACGAAGTCGACGTTTTCGACAATCGCCGCTTCAAAGACCGCTTCGGCAGCCTTCCAGGGCGCGTCGGCGAGAGATGCTTTCAAATGTTCTGGGAGATCGGTCAGGTCCTGCATGGCCCTTTCCAGATGAAAATCCCCAGCGTGCAAAAAGCGAATCGATTCTTTGGCCATGAACCACCTTCCCTGTGGAACTACGTAAGAAATGCCAGCGGCGGCAGTTTAGTGGAATTGGACAGGGTGTGCCAATGGCGATTTTTAGTGCTCTACGCAAGGACAGGCGCTGCTTGCTAGCTATTCGGCCCTTGTGAAGGACGGGACAAGCCCTGACAATGACATGCGCGGTACGAGCGTTTCACTGATTATTGCTAGCAGATACATGAGGGACCCGTGGATTGGACTTACTCTGACCTCGCCAAAATGATCGATCACTCGCTGCTCAACCCCACAACCACCGTGGCCGATCTGGAGGCGGGGATCGACCTTGCGATCGCCTACGATGTTGCAAGCGTATGCATCATGCCCTACCACCTCAGGCGTTGTGCCGAGCGGCTTTCAGGCACGACGGTCAAGGCTTCCACCACTATCGGCTTTCCGCACGGTGGACATACGACGGCGATCAAGCGGGCCGAAGCCTTGCGGGCCCTCGACGACGGTTGCGAGGAACTCGATATGGTGGTCAACATCAGCCAAGTCCTCACGGGCGAATGGGATTACGTGCGCAATGATATTGCCGCCGTGATCGAAGTGGCCCACACCGCGCATCAAAAGGTAAAAGTCATCTTCGAAAACTGTTACCTAAGCGACACTCAAAAAATCAAACTGTGCGAAATCTGCAGCGACCTGGATGCCGACTGGGTCAAGACGTCTACGGGTTACGGAACGGGTGGTGCAACGCTCGAAGATTTAAAGCTGATGCGCAAGCACGCCGCGCCGCATATCCAAGTCAAAGCAGCCGGCGGTGTTCGGGATCTGCAAACTCTTTTGTCTGTGCGCGCATTGGGAGTCTCGCGCTGCGGATCCAGTCGCACCCGCGAAATGCTCGACGCCGCTCGAGAAAAACTTGGGCTCGAACCTATCCTGCCAACGACTGCCTCCAAGCCAGCAAATTCACAAGCATCCAACTACTAGGTTGCATCCTCTGCAGCAACTTAGGTGCAACAACTTGTTAAGAAAAGAGGGTTGATGATGGCACAAACCGTGCGTACTGGGATATTGTTGATTGGGATATTGTTACTGGCGATCGCTTGCGGTGATACTTCACAACTCATCGCACAGGATACTCAGAGGGTGGTTGTTGCAACCGATCCAACAACCCAGTTGCCAGCCGGATTGACTCCCGAGCAAATCGTAGCGCTGGATACTCAAATCGAGCAAATGCGCAAGGACTGGGAGGTTCCCGGCCTCTCTGTAGCAATCGTTCAGGACGATCAAGTCCTCCTGTGCAAAGGATATGGTGTTCGCGAACTGGGAAAAGACTCCGCTGCCGATGCAGATACGCTCTACGCGATCGCTTCGAACTCCAAAGCATTCACCGCAGCCTCATTGGCGATCCTCGTCGACGAAGGGAAGGTGCGATGGGATGATCCGGTTTCGAAGTATCTACCGTGGCTCCGTTTGTCTGATCCCCTCGCGACCAACGATTTGCGTGTGCGGGACTTGCTGTGCCATCGAAGCGGACTGGGAACCTTCAGCGGCGATTTGCTGTGGTGGGGAACTCCGTATTCACCCCGCGAAATCCTCGAGCGATCGGTTCATTTGAAACCAGAGAATCCATTCCGAGGGGGTTACGGCTACTCCAATTTGATGTACCTCGCCGCGGGTGAAGTCATTCAAGTCGCCAGCGGAATGTCATGGGGCGACTTCGTGAAGCAACGCATTCTCGGTCCTTTGAAGATGGAACGAACACGGGTCTCCACCCATGATCTGGTTGGTATGAGCAATGTAGCGACACCTCATAAAACGCTCCCTGATCGTTCGGTGCCGATCCCCTGGATGAATTGGGACTCGATGGTGGCAGCTGGCGGGATCATCTCAAGCGCATCGGATATGTCGGCCTGGCTTCGCCTGCAATTGCGAGGCGGAACGTTGGTTGATGGCACACGGATCTTCAGTCCCGAAACCACCTATGAGATGTGGCAGCCCCAGACCATCATTCCCTTATCCAAGGCTCGCTCGTTACGAATCCCTTCCAACCACTTTCGAGCCTACGGGCTGGGATGGTCCTTGGCCGACTACCAAGGAGTCAAGTTGGTGGGACATTCGGGTGGCTATGATGGGATGTACTCCGAGACTTTGATGGTTCCAGAGCGCAAGCTTGGGATCGCCGTGTTGACCAACAGCATGACATCGATCGGGAACGCGATCTGCTACACCATCGTCGATCGAGCGGTGAACGGACCGGACCGAGATTGGAGCAGCGAGAATCTAAAGCAATTCCGCAAGGGCCGCGAAGAGTTCTACGGCAAGATCGCGGTAGCAATCAAGCCGACGGCAGAAGGAACCCAGCCAAGCCATTCGGTTGAAGCGTACACCGGAGTGTTTGAATGCCCGCTTTACGGTAAGGCAACTGTCGAAACAAACGAAGACAAACTGCGAATCCGATTTCACCCCTACAGCGAATTGACCGCCACGCTCGAGCATCTGCATTACGACACGTTTGTCATCAAGTGGGACAAATCCTTCGCATGGTTCGAAGAGGGGACAGCCCATTTCGTTGCCGATGCCACAGGTCAATTCACGCGAATCGAGTTGAACGTTCCAAACGATGATCTTTGGTTTCACGAACTGAAGCTCTCCCGCGTTGGTCCAGCGTCAAAGAAGACCCGGTAGATTCAGGAGCGGTTTATCGGCGATGGGAAGGAAATTCGATCTTTGCGTTTTGCTGACCCTCGC
>CAYXFO010000128.1:0-10786 GCA_964464255.1 uncultured Pirellula sp. | reverse complement strand
CCTGTCGTGCAGCGCGATCGAGCGTCTTCGCGTCGCAACGCGTCTGGATTGATCAAGGATGACGGTACATCCAACCCTCGAGAGGCAGGTTTAAGAGTGGTTCTGCCGGGTGTGCGAGGAGCCAAGAGCACCTTTTTCTTCCGGATTCGCAGCAAGGGAATCGACATCGAGAACTCGGGTGCGGGGCTGACCAGCGGAGCTTACACCGTTCAAGTGCGGTTGCGAGACCAACAGGAGTTTCCTGGTTCCACGGTTCGGTTTGCCGATATTCGTTATGCGACGAACGGCGTTCATACCCTCGGACTGCCCTACCAATCACCTCTCACGGGAGAGGCGAATTCGGGGATGCTCGACTCCGATCCATTCTTCGCGCCGAGGGAAGACATAATCAATCTTGGTCCTCTGCACATGACCTCGAAGGGGGCGATCAGCGTCGCAGGGCAACTTCCGTCGTTTGGCGGCTTCAACGGGTCCCAAACGTACAGCTTCACTGTCGGAGATTTGTCGACGAGCTACGTCCACAATCGTTCTTCCGCGACAGCAACATTCCCGGTGGTTATCGACATCGATTATGCGGATGGACTGAATCGGGCCGCCCTTCAGGTGGATGTGCTCTTCGATAACGACAACGATCCGACAACTCCCGGTATACCAGTCAATCCCCTCATCCGTGATCGGTCCTTTGTTGTCGATGACCTTCCGAGTCCGTTGTCGGACAACGACCTGACCGACCTTTCGCGAGGATCCGTTGGAACTGGGGATGCGTTCCTAAGCTTTATCGGCACAGCGGAATTGCGCCGTGGTACGTACCAAATCGTAGTCACGGATCGTGCCCCCCTGTCGCGAAGATCGGGCGCATATCAAATGGAGATCCGGGTCGGTGACGAAATAGGTACGACGCTGCCGAGATTTTTCCGAGGTTCCTACAGCACCTCGATCGAATTCCTGCCCGGTCTAACGATCCCCACGGGAAGCCGCGTGGATGTTAGCGATGGGGCACGACGTTTGACGTTCGAATTCACGACGACCCCTGGCGTCGGGTTTGGCAATGTTCCTGTACTCATCACGACAGCCGACTCGCCAGCCGTCTTGGCCGGGAAGTTCCGCGATGCAATCAATCAAGTCTTCCAGCAGAATTTGTTGGGTGTACGCGCTGCAGACCGCGATCGAAATGTATCGGGTACCAGCAACACCGTTATCGATTTGTTTGGAAACGTAGAAGTGTTCGACACCTCTGGCGTATTCACCGTCGAAGCAACCTCGGGCATCTTGCGTTTCGACGGGTTCGGTGATTTGAACTCGAATCGGGACCAGGGGCAATTCATTGTCTCCAATTCGATCGTGACCAAGGCTCGCGATTTCGCGGTTTGGGCCGCGCCTGCGGAGAAGTACTATGCAGACGGCCGTGCGCAACAGCCGCTGTACATTGATGGGGGCTTTTTTCAAATTCCAAACTATGTTGGTGCTCCGACCCTAGGTGGATCGTACGCTCGCAATTTGCCGATCGACAATCTGGTCCCGTACGGGGCGGCAGGGGACCCAAGGCTCGTCAATGCCGAGCGAGCGGGGGTAGCACCGGGTTTAGTGGTGGTCAACAACATCTTCGAAGGTGCTGGTCTTGGAGGGTTGCATATTCAAGGGGATACGCCGACATGGCGCGTGATCGCCTTCCCAGGGCGTGCAGATTTAAGATCAGATTTTTCGGACCCTCAACAACCGGACCATTCCGGTGGATTCATCAACGACGGCAACATCATGGATGTTACCTTTGGCCGCCAGCGCGTCCGATTTGAATTTGAGGACATCGCAGGTGCTCCGACGGGTGCTCCTGCCTTTGGAAGCGGTGTGGTTGGCGGCAACGGATGGGCTGCTGATAATATCCCGGTCTACTACCGTGAAGACGGTGGCAGTCAGTACCTACGCGTTCCGAACACCACGCCCGGTTATGCTGCCGACGAAGTGATCAAAGCGATCCGCGATGCGATGATCGGCAGTGTACTGACGACCAATGGAACTACCCAGCGAATCTCGAGCTGGTTGGAACCGCAAGATGATTTCGTAGTTCGTGATCCCAACGATCCACGAACTTGGGATTGGAAAGAATTCTCGATGATCGTCAAGGGGCCGCAAAACATCGATCCTCGAGCGGGCGCTGTCGTGGCGATCCCCGTTGGGACGTTCATGGCTGCTCCATTCGTGCGAGCACTCAACAACACCATTGTCGGCAACGACGGCAATGCAGGTTTCAGCGCGGAAACTGTGGATACCAGCACGAACGATACGATCAATGGAGCGGCAGAAACCTTCCAGGGAATCGGTGTCAATCCGACGCAGTATTCCGTTAACGGCGCCCTGCTTGCTGATCCGTTGTTTACGGGCTCCTCAGACGTAGATTTCTACAAGTTCCGTCTCGAGGTTGGCAGTCGTGTTCGCATCGACGTGGACACCCCTCGAGGATCAACGCTCGATTCGGCACTCCGTTTGTTCGATAGCAACGGAATACCGCAGCTCATTAGCAGTGGGTCAGATCCGACCACCGTCGACAACCGAAGCGCTCCTGGAGAACCGAGCGGCCTCGATCCATACATCGATTTCACCGCGACGAAGGCCGGCGTTTACTACGTTGCTATCTCGTCGATTGGAAATACGAAATACGATCCCTACTCTTTCGCTGATCGTCGACGCGGTACAACCAGTGGCAGCTACTCACTGAGCGTACAGGTCCTCAAACCAGAAGAATTCGTCATCGTAGTCGATAACCCTGCATCCTACGCGGACGGTGAGACCTTCACTATTCAGCAAGTTTCGGATTCGGGTGCGGGGGGTACTGGGAACTCGAGAACATTCGAGTTCACTCGCAACCCGGGTTACAACGGCCCTAACGTACCAGTCTACATCGGACCTGAGTTCCGAGTTCCCGATTTGGCCCGGTCAATCGCCAACGCGATCACTGTGGCAGGTATGTCCAACGCTCAATCATTGCCCAATGGGATCTTCGGAACCGCGAGTCCCCTAGCGCCAGTCTCCGCTATCGCACTTGGCGGTCACAACGGATTCGACCCGACCTATGGTATCGTGAACCCCAACAACCAATTCGACTTCGGAATCAACTCGGGCAACGAACGCGGAGCTCAGCTCCAGCCTGGCCTCAATAGATATCCGGATTGGAATGAGGATCTGTCGCCAACCGACCTTTTGGTGAATATCAGTGAAGGCAATGGCGTAACTAGCCATTCCACCACGTTCCTAGGTCACGCGAATCAAGGTTTTGGCCACGACCGAACAATGACCCTGCCGTTCTTGCCAACAATAGATCGGCCGGTGACTGCACGGGGGAACGGTACCTCAGAGAAGTTCGTCGTCGTAAGAAACGCATATACGGTCACCTCGAGTACTGGGCGTCGTATCGGTGGACGATCCAACAACAACAGTCTCAATCAGATCATTCCCGAGACGGGGATTATGGTTTCGGGAGGAGCATCGCCGACGCTGTTGAACAACGTGTTTGTCAATGTCCAAACACCGATCGTCGAAGAAAGGCCGACTTTCCTTGGGTCCGATTTCCGAGGTAGTTTCAACATGCCGTCGGAACGTCCCTCTGCGGTTGTCGTCGGTGGCAACACTTACCAGTTTATGGAGCCAGCGACCCCGGTAACGAATCTCGGACTTACGATCGAAGTCGGTCCGACCAATGTTCCGAACACCGGTTCCGACTTTAACTTTATCGCTGGCGGCGGCGAGAAGTTGTTTGTGAACTTCCCAGGAAGCAACTTCTTGCCTGGAGCCCAGTCGCAGATCATCGATAGCTCGATCGACTCGCTGCCGGAACGACAAGGCTTGGAAGCGGTCAAGGGAGCCGTCGGGATCGCCCCGAGCCCCGTCCTGGCTCCGGATCGCGATTTCTACAGTCTCTTCCGAGCTGACGATCCCAACGTTGCCCCACCGAGCGGTTTGGGCGCAAGCGTGTTCAAGGATCGAGGTGCGATCGACGATGCTGATTTCATCGGCCCAAGTGCGATTTCCGTTAGCCCCGTGGACAACGATGCTCGTCGCGTGGACGTTGACCCCACCGAGTCCGTCATCGAATTGACATCCGGAGTGTATCCCGAATTCCGCATTCAACTGCAGGATGGATTCGAGTCCGCCAATCTGGGTGGTGGCACTGGCATCGACGACAGTTCGGTCGTCGGAAGCGCATCGGGAATTCGACCTGCTGGTGCAGTGATTACCATCACGGAGAATAATCGACTGCTGGTCGAAGGCATCGACTACGTCTTCTCATACAACACGACAACCAACGAAATCGTTCTCAAGCCGTTGGCAGGTGTTTGGCGCAACGATCGGGTCTACGACATCACGATCAACAACAAAGATCGATTCGTAATCGATGCCGTTGCTGGAAACAAATTGAACGATGGGGACACGTTCGTGATTCGGGATTCAACCGGCGCGAACGTGACGTTCGAGTACGACAGCGGATTCCGGCTGCAACTTCCGATCGGCTTGCAACTAAACTTGCCGATTGCTGGCGGTGGTGCGGGCGGCGTCACCGACGGCGAACGATTCAGTGTCCAATTGGCAGGCGTACGCCGCGATTTTGAGTTTGACAGCAACAACAACACCCTCATCACTCGGCCGGAAGGAATCATTCGATTCACGGCTCTGTCGACCAAGTCTCAGGTGGCTGAAGCGATTGTAGCCGCAATCAACAGTTCATTTACTAGCGGCGTAGTTGCTAGGAAGTTAGCATCCAACGATGTGTTTATCGCAGCGTCTCTCGGTGCCTCGGTTCAGACGGTTGACGCTCCTTCACTAACTCAGCCTACACAGACCCTTGGCTTGCGAGTCCCGACGCAAGGTAGCGGTGTTGGTGGAGTTTCTGATGGCCAAACTTTCAGCATCACCGACGGCCGTGTCGCTTTGGTCTTCGAGTTCGATTCCGACCCGATCGCGAAGGTTCAACCCGGCAATGTGCGCGTCGATATTTCAGCAGCAAATTCCAGTCTGGAAGTTGCACAAGCCTTGCGATCAGCGATCGCTTCGTCGAGCCTTCGTGTCAAGTCGAATGTTGTTGGAAATGATCTTGTTCATCTCGGGTTGCCAGATGCTGGCAGCGTCGATTTGATCAACACCCGTTTGGAGGTCGTAGGCGTCTCGCGAACCATTCAAGATGGAGATTTCATTACGATCACTCGCAACGGCGGCAGCCAATCGACCGTATTCGAGTTTGACAACAACAACACGATCACTGCAGGCCGAGTGCGAGTCCCTTTCACAAACACTCAAAGCCAGTCTGAAATCGGCGAGGCTCTGGCAACGGCGATCACCGGTGCCAGCATCGGGCTGACCCCTAAACACTTTGGCAACGGTAGTGTTGTCGTTGGTGGGTTGGTCAGCGACGGATTATCGGTAGCTGGTGCGCCGTCGATCGATTTATCCGGACAACCAGGAGTTCAGGGGAATACGGTCCTTCAGATCTTCGGCACCTTGCAGTTGGCGATTCCAGCTCGCGGTGGCGTCGATCTCGTCGATAACTCGGTATTCACTATCACCAACAATGGCACCACGGTAACGTTCGAATTCGACAACAATTTCAGCGGACCTTCGACCTCCGGCAACGAGGTTATTCGATACACCAACGCATCTAGTCAAAGCGACTTGGTTGTAGCGATCGTACAAGCGATCAACTCGGTCACTCGACTGAGCGTGTTCGCTCAAGCCTCCGGCATCGGCAAAGTCGATTTGGGCTTGCTCGACACCAGCGCTGTCAATGTCCTCAACAGCCGCCTGACCACCGAGCGTGGGCTCGCTCAAGACGGCGATTTCTTCGTCATCAGCAATGGAACTCGCTCGGTCACCTTTGAGTTTGTCAATCTCACGATCGACAACGTCAGCAACCCTGCGTTTACTCCGATTCGGTATGTAAACTCGGACTCGCTCCAGCGTTTATATGAAACGATGCAGGCGACCATCAAGTCATCGATCCTAAATCTGGATTCGGACATCACGCCCGAAGGGCTTAGAATGCGGGACAATTCCGAATTTGTTTACACGCTCGACAATGCGCGATCGATGCGGAAGTTTGGTGTCCCCGGTGGTTCCGTCGCCGTGCCGTTCATCCAGGATGCCGCCTTCACCCCTGAGCAGATGCGTCAGGCGATGATTGCGGCCATCAACAAAGCGGCGGCGGACGGTAGGACGACCCTGCAAGCCAAGACTCGTGCGGGATCCACCCTCTTCGTGGAAAACGCTATCACCGTCGGCGATGGCGTCAGCAGTTTCTTCCTGCGAGGAGTCCAAGACATTGCGGGGAACCCGCTCAAGAGCAATCGAATCAACAATGAGACCCAGTTCAAGATTTTGATGCCTGGCGTAGTCGTCGACTTCGGCGATGCTCCCGACGCTGTTAGCACCACCGCCGGACGCTACCCGACCCTGAAGGGGAACGACGGAGCTCGGCACGTGGTGAGCGGCAGTTCACTAAGACTTGGTAGCTCGATCAGCCCTGAAACGGAAGCCAAGCCACAGCCGCTGGCTGACGGGGATAACGGTGATGACGGCGTCTCGTTCAAGTTCCAACGGAACGACTACGGCAGCACCGGGATTCCGATGTTCAACAAGAACGTCGATACACAGGTGACTGTGACCATGAGTGCTCCAGGAGTACTCAACGGATGGATCGACTTCAATTCCGATGGCGATTGGTCCGATCCCGGTGAGCAGATCTTTACCGACATTAATTTCGATCCGTTGAATCTCACTCGGACCTTCCAAGTTCGTGTTCCAGCGACGGCCCCCAATTTCACCGTGGACACCCCATCGTTTGCACGATTCCGCGTGTCGACCTCCGGCAACCTTTTGCCAACCGGTTTAGCGCTTGATGGAGAAGTCGAGGATTACCGCGTGACCCTGGTTCCGGGGACTCCTCCGGTAGGTTTGAACGACAGCTATGTCCTCTTTGAGGACACAGGAAGTTTGAACGCCAACGATCCGCTCGACATTGACGGGGCTCCGTTCAACGATGGCGTTCTCGCCAACGATATCAACACCAACATGCGTCCGCTCAATGCGACGATCATCACGGAACCCCCTGCGTCAGTCACCAAGTCGTTCGTTTTCCGTGCTGACGGGACATTCGAATTCACACCCGCAGATCATTTCTTCGGAGAGACAACGTTCGTTTACCTCGCTTCAGATGCGGTTTTCGATTCGCTAACCCGGTCTACGGTCACCATCACGGTTCGCCCTGTGAATGATCCGCCGATCGTCAGCCCGCTGACCTTCAATATCAACGAAGATGCCATTCTGAATATTCAGGAATCCCAAATTCTTGCGGTTTCTGCGCCGGGTCCACAGAATGAGATCGACGTCGGTCAAACTGTATTGATCCGCGATGTGGATTCTGTATCGGTCGGTGGAGGAACCATCACGTTCAACGCTGGCAGGATCACTTACACTCCCAAGCAAGATTTCTCAGGTGTCGATAGATTCACCTATCGCATCGTAGATACTGGTCCGGTGTTTACCGGTACGGTGTTGGATCCTCTCGAAACCGAAGGAACCATCACGATCAACGTTGCGGACAAGAACGATCCGCCAATTACGACTCCCAAGTTGGCCAGCACCGACGAAGATGTCGCAATCGAAATCGATCCTCTCACGCTGATCGCGGGCGATTCGGCTGGACCAGACAGCGAACGCTTGCCACCCCCTGCTGGACAGGGACAGACGGTTTCCTTCACCAACGTTGTTTCGACCAGTACGCGCGGCGGCATGGTTGAATTCTTCGTCGGCAGAGTTCGGTATACGCCCCCCGAGGACTTCCATGGCACCGACACGTTCTTCTACGTCGTCACGGACGATGGTTTCAGCGGTACGGTTTTCGATCCGCAATCTGCGCAGGGGACAGTCACCGTCACGGTTCGTCCAGTAAATGACGCGCCGAGGAAGAAGCTGGAATTCGGTACCGTTACCATGCAGGAGGACCAAACTCCAGCCCGGACTCTCCTCCTGTCGGATTATTTCTTTGATCCAGATGTGGCTAGCAACGGAGATGTTCTAACCTACAAGGTCGATTCGAATAGCAACCCGGCTCTGATCGAGCCCACGTTCCAAAACGGTGAGCTGCGTCTGTTGCCCAAGCCGGACCAGAATGGAACAGCAGAGATCGTGATTCGCGCTACAGACTCCGCCAATCCGGGACTGTTCGTAACCAACACGCTGACTGTTCAAGTGACTCCGGCACCGGATGCACCACGCTTGGTCAAGCCCTTGCCAGATAGAACCGTCCCTGAGGATTCCGCTCCGTTCAATATTGACTTGAGCCCAGAATTCTTCTTCGATCCGGATGTGGTCAATGGCGATGTAGTGACGTACACCGCTTCGAGTTCCAACACCGATGTCGCTACCGTCGTGATCACGGGAAGCACGGGAAGCACGCTGACAGTGACGCTCAAGCCCGATGCGTTCGGAACCACAAACATCTCCGTCACCGCTCGCGACCTCTCCGGCGCTACGGTATCGGATGCGTTCGTGCTGACAGTGACTTCGGTCAACGACGACCCGGTTGCCCGCAACGATTCCTATAGCTCTCCTCTGGGTGAGATATTCCGGACAACCGATGCAACCGGTTCGACACCCTCGAACAACGACAATGGCGTTCTGGTCAACGATACGGACAAAGATGGAGATACCTTGACAGCGGAACTCTCCGTCCCTCCGACCAAGGGAACCGTTGTTGTGAACGCAAACGGAACATTTGTCTACACGCCAAACCCAGATCCCAACAAGCTTGTTAAGCCAGGTGATACCGACACGTTCAAGTACCGTGCTCGAGATGCCTTTGGCGGCGTGAGCAACGAAGCGACCGTAACCATCACCTTCGGTCAACCGCTCCCAGCCAGATTCCAAAATCCGGCGAATCCAAACGACGTCAATGCGGACGGATGGGTATCGCCATTGGATGCGCTGATCATCATCAACTTGCTCAACAGCCGCGGATCCGGTTCGGTTGTGGGATTACCCGGACCGCCTGATTACGTGGACGTTGACGGGAACAACTTTGTCGATCCGCTGGATGTTCTCACCCTGATCAATTTTATCAACTCCGGAGGGATGAATGGATCTCCGGAAGGTGAGGGAGAAGGACGCGGTCCAGCAGCCGATGGAGGATCGTTGGGGTGGTCCATGGATATTGGTCGCGGACTTAGCAAAGCGATGATTGGTCCAATGGAAAGCGATGCCTCAGGTCGAGGAATCGCGAGAATTGTCGGCAATCCAGCGGTAGCTCGGCCCTTTGGGCCTCAGTTGCCTGAAGATGAAGGCTCTGAAGCCGACCGGTTGGTCTACTTCGGAACGCCCGCCGAGGATGACGAATTTGACAAACTTGCCGATGACATCGTCTCTAACGGGACTCGCGGCAGTCAAGACCTCGTAGATCAAGTCTTCGCGGACTTGTTTGGCGAGTAGGCATAGATGATGATAGGGTGACAGGGACCTCGCTCGCGAGATCTCGTCGCCCCCTGTAGACCACACTTATTAAATTACCTTATCGTTCCAAGGTCCGGTCAATATGGGAATTGATGAATCAAGATCGCTTCACCGAAGTCGTTCGTTCAAGGCAAAGCGACGCAAGGGGTTCCGCAACCTCCTCTGCGAAAACTTGGAACGCCGCGAGGTGATGGCCGGCAGCGTGCTCGACACGGACTTCCGACTCTTGTCGGTCGCTCCGAACACGGGCGAGATTCTGTCGACAACCCGGTCGAATACTCTTAACGAGGCTCCGAGGGAGTTGATTTTCCGGTTCGCCGGTGGAGCCGATGTACTTCAGTCGACCCTCCGGAACGGCATCGTGATCTCTCGATCGGGGGGTGATGGTGTATTCGGGCCGGGTGGTTTGACCGACGTCATTGTTACGCCCGCGTATCTGGATTTCGAGGATCCGTCGAATCGAAGAGTTGTGGTCGCTCGGTTTCCCGAGACCCTTCCCGACGATTTGTACCGAGTCGAGATTCTTGGTGTTGGGCAGGCAAATGCCGTTCGGAATGTAAATAACGATCCACTCGTGCCCCGTCGGACCCTCACCGATCGGGATACCTATTCTTTCAATCTCGAACTTGGTTCGAAGATCTCCGCGATCGTTCCGCAACCTATCACTCGTGCGATGGATGGGACACTGTCTCAAGCACGTGATACCATCGATGTCTACTTCAACGACGGCGAACTCTATGATCGCCGCGTTGAGTACGATCCGATGTCGACCAGCAATCCATCGGTTGTCGATCCTCAGTTCTACAACTTGATCTTCACGGGCGATAGCACGACGCCTTCTGATGATGATATCTTCAATCCAACGGGCATATCGTTCGATCCAGGCGATCCTGCTGCCCCGGCCAAAGTCACTCTGACTTTCGCAAGCGATATTCACGCGCTCAGCGGGAGTGGCACATATCGACTGCGCATCGGTTCGGAACTCAACGGAGCCGCCTACAGTGCAACGCTCAATCCCGTGGTGCCTGCAACCGATCCGGAGGGATTCCTAGCGGGCGCGATAGATATGAGCGCTGGCGCGATCACGGGCAGTTTCGCTACGATTTTCGAAGAGGAAATTCGTACTGTGTCCGACCCACTACTTTTGAATTTCCCTGGCAGCAGTCAGGAACCTGGGCATCGCGACATTCAGGAAGACCGTTCGCTGCGGAGCCCAGATGATATTTGGGGACCGCCCAACTTCGCACCTGATGGCGATCCAGAGATTCGTACGATCAGATACAACTTCATGGAGAAC
>CAYXFO010000127.1:0-10793 GCA_964464255.1 uncultured Pirellula sp. | reverse complement strand
TCAATGTGTCCGTACAGGATGGACGGACAGGGTGCGCTGAAATAACCATTGGGAGACCCTCTTTGAGAAAACCTAGGTCGACTCCACATCTGAGGAGCGGGCTCTCAGGCCGTATTTTCATTTCGGTTCCGTAAAAGGATTCCAATCGTACCGATTGTGAGGCTTGCCCCGCTTTTATACTCCCTGATGAAGAATTGGCCACCCACACCTCACGCGGAAACTCTGGAGCAAACCATGCGTTCAATCATTTCGTTTTCCTTACGTTCGACCCTCCTCTGGGCCGGTTTGCTCGCAGTTGTTTCCCCTGGGCTAGCCGCCGATCGGGACGTATGGCTGAACTGGAGAGGTCCGAATCGAGACAGCATCATCCAAGACGATGCCTGGCCGGATAACCTCGATGAAAACCACCTAAAACTGGTTTGGTCGCAACCGTTTTCCGACAGCTACTCAGGTCCTCTGGTGACCGAGGAGTTCGTCTTCACCACGGAAACCATCGACGGGTCGGAACGGGTCACATGCTTGGATCGTGTTTCAGGACAAGTCAAATGGTCCAAGGATTGGAAAGGCTCCATGAGTGTTCCGTTTTTCGCAGCCCGAAATGGTAGTTGGATTCGAGCCACCCCCGCGACGGACGGAAAGATCCTTTTCGTCGGAGGTATCCGCGATGTACTCGTCGCCCTGAACTGCAAGTCGGGAGAAGAACTGTGGCGACTCGACTTTGCCGAGAAATTTGGAAAAGTGCCAGACTTCGGAATGGTTTGCTCCCCGTTGATCGACGGCGAGTTTCTCTACGTGCAAGCCGGAAAAGGGCTCCACAAGATTGCTAAACTGAGTGGCGAGATCGTCTGGAGTTCTCTTGGCGATAAAGGGGATATCATGAGCAGCGGTGCGTTCTCTTCCCCGGTTATCGCGTCGCTGCACGGAAAGCGTCAATTACTTGTTCAAACAAGGACTTACTTGGCAGGTGTTGACCTGGAAAGTGGCTCGCCACTGTGGAAGCACGAAGTAGCAGCCTTTCGCGGTATGAACATTCTCACTCCCACAGTATGGGACAACGGAATCTTCACCAGTAGCTACGGTGGCAAATCTCTACTGCTCGATGTGTCCGAAGGATCTACGCAAACGCGTTGGGACAATAAACTCGAGGGATACATGTCCTCGCCCGTAGTGATCGATCATTACGTCTATATGCATCTGCGAAATAAACGATTCGCTTGCATCGATCTGCAAACCGGTAAAGAGATGTGGATCACCCGACCCTATGGCGAATACTGGAGCATGGTCACCAATGGCAAAGAGATCCTCGCACTCGATCAAGCCGGTAAACTTCGGCTAATCGCTCATGATCCGACGGAGTTCAAACTCCTCTCCGAACGGAAGGTGAGCGAGGAAGAAGCCTGGGCTCACGTTGCCGTTGCGGGTTCCTCCGTAGTGATCCGGACCCAGAAATCGCTCCAGATGTACAACTGGGTGAAGCCCTAAAAGAGTTCGCCCTAAAAGACCTCAATTGATTTGACGGTTCCCGGGCCTTGCGAGGCCGCGTTCGCCAAACAGCGGTCCGCAGCATCGATTAACTGGCTGATTCGAAATGATCGAGCGGGTCCGTCTACGGATGCGATTCCCGCGATCATCGGCACCGGCAATCCATCTTGGACTACCCCTTGGTTGACCAGGGTTTGTTGCATGTCTGAAAGTGCATCGCGAACGATTTGAGACATCTCGGTGCGATCACTGTCACGAAAGAAAAGACCGAGTTCACCGGAATCGCGCACGAAGCCTTCCGGTGCACCCGAGCGTATCGCGAATTCCATAGACCTCATGTACTCCGTCTGCCACCATGCGATCGCTTCCGTGGCGGATGGATGCAACGACGCGTCGCCCAAATACCGCAGAGTAACCAATGTCAGCGTTCCCTGTTCTGCTCGCACATCGTCGAGCAAGCGATTCAAACAAGCAGCGTAGGCGTTGTTACTGAACGAGCGAAGTTCAACAAATCGACCCTGTGAATCCAGTCTTTGACCGTCAAATGAGCTAGAGATTTCCTTCCAGTGCACAAGCCAAGGCTCCCATGTGATCTCAGCGTCCGACCAGTCGCTCGGCACAAGGAAAGAGGTTTTGGCACGACTCCATTGGAGCGCCAGCGACCACCATAATGCGTGCTCCGAATCGGAAATCGGATGCTCGGAAAACCGAGGTCGCTGTACGGTTTCACAAGTGCCGTTCGGTTGTTCTTGAACTGCCCGTGTGATAAGGAACAGTTTGATCTGAAACGTCTCTTGAACCGATCGAGTCAAGTCTTCCGCTCGCTGGTTCAGCCAATCGGCAAAGCCGACCGATTCCAGCGAACGTTGCAAATCGACCAGGCCGATCAATTCCATCGCCAAGTGCCGCGTCCGCGCTAGTGCATTTGCTCGAATCGATTCATCGGATGGATTCGCAAATACACATGCTTGGTAAAGTGGCATCAGTGGTTTGAGAAGAGACGCTTGCCGAATCGTCGAATCCCATGAACTCGTGCAACCCCATGCCCATTCAAGCACGGAACCCAACCAAAATGTAAATGACTTGGCGGCCGGGGAGGGGCAATTAGTCGGTTCGCTCCGAGAGAAGCATGCTTTGCTGACGAGCTGCTCCAGTCCTGCGATGCATCGAGGAGCCGACTGCAGATTCGAATGAAAACCATCGCTTGAGGCTAACCGTTCCTGATCGTCACTTTTGCCACGGGTGGACGAACCAGCAAATAACCCGACGAATAAAGGATGCCGAGCGTCGACACCGCATCTTCGAACGATTGCCTTCCCCAGGAACCGGGAACGATCCTCCACGGTCCCCGAAAACCCGAGAGGACCAGTCACTTCGCTGGAGTTCGACCCGCGAAGGGACGGCTGCAGGATGACGGGGTGGGGAGAACGGAAACCCGCAAGCGAGGTGTCGGATATGGGGGAATTGAATGCTGGCATGGCTAAACCATCGGTTGTTGAAACGCTTTCTGTCCAACGATAGGTCATGGGAGCCTGCCAATCGGGTACACCCCACAAGAAATAACCCCTCTTTTCATGCCTGTCTATCGCCAAGGATTATCACCCCCCAACGCGTGAGCTTCGAAGTTGCGCTTTTGGTGGTTGCAAGTGCTAGCAGTCGATGTTTTGCCCGGGATCATCCCAACCCGACGCGTGAGCGAGGGACGCACGAGGGAACACGTCGCGAGCGACGTAAGTCTATCCCTCACTGACGTTTCGGGTTGCGATGGTGCTCTCTAGAGCCAATCTCAAAGCCTCTCGAAAGAGTTTTCCGTTGGTAACAGTTGTGCCGTCGGTACTGGGATTTAGTCACCCCATTTCCATAGCACCCCTCACCGCTTGGTGAATTCCCATCGGCAGTCGCTTGACGCACCCCAATACCCACGTTATCCTTCGAATTGCATTCTTTAATAAAGGAGCTGTCGGAATTAACCTAGCTAATAACAAGAGCGTGTCGCAGGCGGTACATATTCGATCTCTGAAGGTTTTCTACGACGTGGTTCGTAAGAGAAGCTTCTCGCACGCGGCGGCCGAGCATGGGATGACCCAGAGCGCGGCCAGTCAGAGCGTGCAGCATCTGGAGGAGTTTCTCGGGGTGAAATTGATCGACCGCACCAAGCGGCCGTTCATTCTGACCCCCGAGGGGCAGAAGTTTTACGATGGCCTGGGTGGAATACTTCGGCAGTTCGATGCATTGGTGGATGAAGTCAGGATTGAGAACGCTCCTTCGCCGGGAGTCAGCGGCCATGTTGTGATCGCTTCGATCTATTCGATGGGGCTAAGTTACTTGCCGACTCTCGAAGAGGAGTTTGTGCGTCAGCATTCGGGGGCATCGTTGAACTATCAGTTGGCCCATCCTCATGAAGTCTATCGGATGGTGGAGCAGGGGACGGTCGATTTCGGGATGGTGAGCTATCCTGAGACGACTCATACGATCCAAGCGACCAAGTGGCGCGACGAACCGATGGTCTTGGTCGCATCCCCGCGGCATCGTCTTTCGACATTGGGTGATCGAATCAAGCCGAGTGATTTGTCGCAGGTCGGGCTGGTGGCTTTCGCTTCCAACTTGCGGATTCGACAGGAGATCGACAAGGAGTTGCGCAGCTTAGGGATCACGATGCGAATCGTGGTCGAGTTGGACAACATCGACTCGGTGAAGCATGCTGCGATTGTCAACAGCGGTGTAGCGATCCTTCCAAAGCTAACGGTACAGAACGAGTTGGCTGCTGGTTCGTTGAAGATGATCCATTGTGAGCAGCTGGAACTGACCCGACCTTTGGGCATCATCCAGCGGCGGGACGTATCGATGACCCGCGCGGCTCGCGCGTTCATGGAGATTGTCATGAGGCACCGGGTTTGGGAAGGCGATACCACTCGTTTTTTCAATCGTGACGCTGGTCAGGGTGGCGGTGTTGCCCACGCAGAGACCAACACTCTCGCGACGTGAATCGCAGTAGCTGGATAATTTTTTTGCTTGATATGTTGCAGGGAGAGTACCCAAACGAATGAATGCCCCTTATGGATTCCCAGAAAAACAAGGGCTCTACGATCCTGAATTGGAAAAGGATTCGTGTGGCGTTGGTTTTGTAGCGCATGTTAAAGGGATCGCTAGCCACCAAATTGTGGTGGATGCCGATACGATCCTAAAGAACATGGATCATCGCGGTGCCTGTGGTTGCGAGGAGAACACAGGCGATGGAGCAGGAATTCTGGTCGGGATCCCTGACAAGTTCCTTCGCCGAGTTGCTCGCGAATCATTCGGTGCCGAGCTCCCAGCGAAAGGCCTCTACTCCGTTGGCAACATTTTCTTCCCAAAGGATCGAGCTGAGAGAGATTTTTGTCGTCGACAGTTCAATCATTTGATTGCGGCAGAAGGGCAGACATTGATCGGATGGCGCGATGTGCCGCAGAACACCGATGCCGCAGATATCGGCCCCACCGCACGACTCGCCGAACCATGGATCGAACAAGTCTTCATTGCGGCAGCTCCCGGAATCAGTTCGGAGGAATTCGAACGCAAACTATATGCGATACGCAAGCAGGCGAGTCACGCTCTGCGCGGCAATGCGGATCTCGAGCAAGCATCGTTATTCTACGTGTGCTCCCTGTCGACCAAGACATTGATCTATAAAGGGATGCTGACCCCCGCTCAGGTTGTTCCGTACTACTCGGATCTATCGGATCCTGATTTCGAAACGCATTTGGCGATGGTGCACTCGCGGTTCTCAACCAACACCTTTCCGAGTTGGGACCGTGCGCAGCCTTTGCGATTCATGAGCCACAACGGCGAGATCAATACGTTGCGTGGTAACATCAACTGGATGCATGCCCGCGAGGGGATGGCTCGCAGCGAGTTGTTTGGCGAGGAAATCAAAAAGCTATTTCCGGTTGTCGAACCGATGTGTTCCGACTCGGGGACATTCGACAATGTGTTGGAGTTTCTGCTGATGACCGGCCGCACGCTCCAAGAGGCGATCATGATGATGGTCCCCGAAGCGTGGCAAAAACATGACACGATGTCCCAGGAGAAGCGCGCGTTCTACGAATACTTCAGTTGCATGATGGAGCCATGGGACGGCCCGGCATCGATCGTTTTCACGGACGGCCACTACATCGGTGCAACGCTTGATCGAAACGGTCTGCGTCCCAGTCGCTATTACCTGACCACCGACGACCGGGTGATCATGGCCAGCGAAGTCGGAGTTCTGCCGGTCGATCCAGGGCTCGTCAAGGAAAAGGGACGTCTTCAGCCCGGTCGCATGTTCCTGATCGACTTCGACCAGGGACGCCTCATTCCCGACGACGAGTTGAAGAACAGCTTCGCCGCGAAACGCCCCTATCAACAATGGTTGCAGCAAGGCCGCATCACCCTTGATGAGATCCCAAAAGCCCCCGAGTGGCACGGCTTCAATCCCAAGACTCTTTTGCCTCGCATGCAAGCCTTCGGATACACGATCGAGACGATGCACTTCATGCTGGTTCCGATGATCGAAAGTCAAGTGGATCCGATCGGCTCGATGGGCAACGATTCCGCACTGGCCTGTTTGAGCGACAAGCCGCGACTCATCTACGACTACTTTAAGCAACTGTTTGCCCAGGTCACCAACCCCGCGATCGATTCGATTCGCGAGGATGTGATTATGTCGCTCGAGTGCTATGTTGGCCCCGAACGCAATCTGCTCGAAGTCAGTCCCGAGCATTGCCATCGTTTATTGATCCCGCATCCCATCCTCACCAATGAGGAGTTGGAAGCGATCAAGCACATGAGCAATCGCGGCTGGAAGACCAAGACCATCGATATCACATTCGATCGCAAAGAAGGAAAGTCCGGCCTCGTATCGACTCTCGATCGCATTTGCGCCGAAGCGGAGAAAGCGATCGACGAGGGCTACACGATGGTGGTCCTGAGCGACCGGCAAATCACCAAGGAACGGGTCGCAGTCAGCAGCTTGTTGGCAGTCGGAGCGGTCCACCAGCACTTGGTTCGCGTGGCCAAGCGAACGGCGATTGGCATCGTGGCCGAAACGGGTGAGGCACGCGAAGTGCATCATCATTGTTTGCTGATTGGCTTTGGGGCCGATGCGATCAACCCGTACCTCGCGTTCGAAGCGTTGTGGCAAGCCTCGCGCGACGGCATGCTGGCGGAAAAAGATGATGAGAAGATCGTCTTGCTGTATCGCAAAGCGGTCGCCAAGGGGATGCTTAAAGTCATGGCCAAGATGGGGATCAGTACCTTGGCCAGTTACAAGGGAGCTCAGATCTTCGAAGCTCTCGGTCTGCAGGACGAAGTCATCGATCGCTGCTTCAAAGGGACCGCGAGCCGGATCCAGGGTTGTTCTTGGGATGTTTTGGCTGAGGAGACCATGCGTCGTCACAGCCTCGGTTTCCCGATGAATCAAACCGATGCTTGGTCGATGCTTTCGAATGCGGGCGAGTTTCATTGGCGAGCGGAAGGGGAACGGCATGGTTGGGACCCAGCAGCCATCGCTGACATCCAAGTAGCCGCGCGAAATGGGGACAAGAACGCCTACCGTCGTTTCGCGGACCACATCAATCGCGATGCCCGCATGCGTTACGCGCTCCGTGGGTTGCTCGAATTCCAGCCCGCGCGCGATCCGGTCCCGCTCGATCAAGTTCAACCGGCGAAAGAGATCGTCAAACGATTCTGCACCGGTGCCATGAGCCTTGGCTCGATCAGCGCCGAAGCCCATGAGACCCTCGCGATCGCGATGAATCGGTTAGGAGGCAAGAGCAATACGGGTGAGGGGGGCGAAGATCCAGTTCGCTTCAAGACATTGCCCAACGGTGACAGCAAACGCTCCGCCATCAAGCAAGTTGCTTCGGGCCGATTCGGCGTCACGATCGAATACCTGACCAACGCAGACGAACTGCAGATCAAGATATCTCAGGGTGCAAAGCCCGGCGAAGGGGGTGAACTCCCTGGCCGCAAAGTCGACAAGTACATCGCGCGTATTCGATACAGCACCCCGGGTGTGGGATTGATCAGTCCACCACCTCACCACGACATCTACTCGATCGAAGACCTGGCGCAGTTGATCTATGACTTGAAGAACGCCAATCCGAGCGCGCGGGTCAGCGTTAAATTGGTGAGCGAGGTCGGAGTCGGCGTCGTCGCCTCGGGTGTTGCCAAGGCCCACGCCGATCACATCCTCATCAGCGGCGATACGGGAGGTACCGGCGCTAGTCCCTTGACTAGCATCAAGCATGCGGGGTTGCCTTGGGAGCTCGGCATTGCGGAAACTCACCAAACGCTCGTGCTGAACAATTTGCGCAGCCGCGTCACTCTCCAAACAGACGGAGGGCTCAAGACCGGGCGCGATGTAGTGATCGCTGCTCTGCTCGGTGCCGAAGAGTTCGGATTCGCAACAGCGCCGTTGATCACGCTCGGTTGCATCATGATGCGCAAGTGCCACCTCAACACATGTCCGGTCGGCATCGCCACACAGGATCCGGAATTGCGAGCCAAGTTCGCGGGCAAGCCCGAACATGTCGTCAATTACTTGTTCATGGTAGCGGAAGACGCTCGCGAGATCATGGCATCGCTCGGGTTCCGAACCATCGATGAAATGGTGGGGCGTTCCGATTGCCTCAAGGTCGATCGGGCGATCGCGCATTGGAAGTCGGACGGTCTCGACTTGACTCCGATCTTGCGGCCTGCGAAGGGTCCGAATCCCGATACGGTCATGCATTGCACCATACCTCAGGACCATGAGTTGGAGGAGTCACTCGATCTTCGCGAGTTGGTCCCACGATGCCAAAAGACCTTGGAAACTCGGCAACCGATTCGTATCGATCTTCCCATCATCAATACGAATCGCACTGTTGGAACCATCCTGAGTCACAACGTTGCCAAACGTTACGGACAAGAAGGGCTTCCCGCCGAAACGATCCACATTCGATTCACCGGTTCGGCAGGCCAGAGCTTCGGGGCTTTTCTCGCGCATGGAATCACCCTCGAACTCGAAGGAGACGCCAACGATTATGTGGGCAAGGGATTGTCGGGGGGACGATTGATCATCTATCCAGATCATCGCTCCGCATTCAAGCCCGAGGAAAACATCATCATCGGAAATGTCTGCTTGTACGGGGCGACTATGGGTGAGTTGTTCGTGCGAGGCCAAGCGGCCGAACGATTCGCCGTGCGAAACTCGGGTTGCAGCGCAGTGATTGAAGGAGTCGGCGATCACGGATGCGAGTACATGACCGGTGGGCGAGTCGTGATCCTCGGCAAGACCGGTCGCAACTTTGCCGCAGGCATGAGCGGCGGTGTTGCCTATGTCGTCGACGATATCGACAGCCTTCGGATCCGAACGAATCTGGGAACGGTGGAGTTGGAGTCGCTCGCAGACGAAGAAGATATTCAAGAAGTGTACGAACTGGTACGCAAGCATGCCGAATTCACGGGATCGACCGTCGCAAAGGATCTTTTGGCCGATTGGCCGACGAGTATCGGACGGTTCGTCAAAGTCATGCCGACCGATTACAAGCGAGTGCTCATGGAGAATAAACAAGCTGCACAGGCACCGCCAGCGATGGCACATACGTGAGAAAGAACGTAGTGTCGACGGAAGCCAACCATCAGCCGAAACGTTTACGCAATCTGACGGAAAGAACAGAATGGGAAAGCCAACAGGGTTCAAAGAATATCCCCGCAAGAAAGTCGATTGGCGTTTGCCAATCGTGCGTGTCAACGACTTTCAAGAGATCTATACCGATCCGACCGAAGAGCATCTTCGCAAGCAAGGAGCGCGTTGCATGGATTGCGGCGTTCCGTTCTGCCAGTCAGCAACGGGATGCCCAATCGAGAATTTGATCCCCGAGTGGAACGATTTGGTTTACAACGGTCGATGGCGAGAGGCGTTGGAAAGACTACACAAGACGAATAACTTTCCCGAGTTTACGGGACGCGTCTGCCCGGCTCCGTGCGAAGGCGCTTGCGTCTTGGGCATCACCAATCCGCCGGTCACCATCAAGAACATCGAATGCGCGATCATCGATCGAGGGTTCCAGGAAGGATGGGTGCGTCCCGAACCGCCTGCATCTCGATCGGGCAAGAATATCGCCGTCATCGGCAGTGGACCTGCAGGTTTAGCCGCAGCAGCCCAACTCAACAAGGTCGGGCATACCGTTACGGTTTATGAGCGAGCCAATCGCATCGGCGGTTTGTTGACGTACGGCATCCCAAACATGAAGCTCGACAAGGACGTTGTCCAGCGCCGACTGGATCTGATGGCTGCTGAAGGAGTCAAGTTTGTTACCAACGCCGACGTCGGCAAGAACGTCGATCCCAAGCAACTGATGGCCGAGAATCATGCGGTGCTTCTTGCCACCGGTGCGACCAAGCCGCGGGATTTGCCCATTCCTGGACGTCAGTTGAAGGGTGTGCATTTCGCGATGGAGTTCTTGACTGCGAATACTTCGAGTCTGCTCGACAGCCATCTCGAGGACAAGAGATACATCTCCGCTCAAGGGAAGAGGGTGGTTGTGATCGGTGGTGGAGATACCGGTTGCGACTGTATCGGGACCAGTCTACGACATGGTTGCACTAAGATGGTGAATTTTGAGTTGCTCGACAGGCCACCCGAATCGCGAGCTCCCAACAATCCATGGCCCCAGTGGCCTCGCATTTTCCGATCAGATTACGGGCATGAAGAAGCGGAAGCGAAATTCGGGTCCGATCCTCGCACGTTTAACATTCTCAGCAAAGAGTTCGTCGATGACGGCAAGGGAAATGTCGCAGGAATCCGAACGGTGCGTGTTCAGTGGTCATTTGAGAACGGCAAGATGAACATGAGTGAGATCCCTGGTAGCGAAGAAGTGATCGAAGCGGATCTCGTTTTGTTAGCGATGGGGTTCTTGGGTCCCGAGCATTATGTGTCGGAGCTTCTGGGGATCGAGACCGATCCGCGTAGCAACTACAAAGCAGAGCATGGCCAGTTTGCGACGAGTGTGCCTGGAGTCTTTGCAGCGGGGGATTGTCGTCGCGGTCAATCGCTAGTGGTGTGGGCGATCAACGAAGGTCGCGGAGCGGCTCGCGCGATCGATATTTATCTGCGCGGCCACAGCACCTTGCCCGCCCCCGGTATCACCCTCGGTTCCGCTCTTTCCACCGCATCGGTTTAGCCTGGCATACTCGCAAGCACTGCACTGTCGAGCGAGGCGAACGGGGGAAAAATATTCGGGGCTAGGGAAGGAATTTGCGACAAAATTCAGATTTCTTTTGCGCGCTTTGGTGATTTTCGGCGCCTAGAC
>CAYXFO010000126.1:0-10796 GCA_964464255.1 uncultured Pirellula sp. | reverse complement strand
GTGGCAAACAACGCAAGGTTCAGTGCGCTTCAACCCGGATGCTTGCGCATCTCGGCTAACATGACCAGGTCTCGCCGGAACAGTTCGTAAAGCTTTGCAAGATCTAGCCAAATATGGTATAAATATGCCATATTTGGCTGCACAATTTCACCAAATAGGGGATTGTTTTGTTATCATTGGCTTTGAAGCCGAGGGTTGAGTGACCGAACGAAGAGGTAATCATGAAGTTCATCGGACGCGTGCAGGAACTTGCTCAGTTGGCAACAGCACAGTCTTCGGATGAAGCAGCGATGATCGTTGTTTATGGTCGCCGCCGAGTGGGGAAGACCACGCTGATCGAGAAAGCGTTCGGAGGACGCCGCCTGATAAAGTTCGAGGGCCTTGAGGGGAAGTCCGATGCAGTTCAAATCTCCCATTTCATGGCCACGCTGAGACAATCTTTTCCGCGGCCAGAAATCCTGCATGCCATCCCCGATTCCTGGACCGAGGTTTTCCAATTACTGGCTGACTGCGTGGCGCGAGGTAAATGGACCATCTACTTGGAGGAATTGCAGTGGATGGCCAACTATCGTCCCGATTTGATCAGTGAGTTTAAGCCGATTTGGGACAATCGTCTTCGGAAAAACCCACAACTCCTCGTGGTCCTCTGCGGTTCATCCCCCTCCTTTTTTTTGTCCGAGGTGATTCGATCGCGTTCTCTGCACAACCGAAGCAGTCTCGATCTCCGTTTAGATGAATTTCCCATCCAGGAAGCAGCGGCTTTTCTAGGGCGACCGGATATCCATTCGCTGTTCGATGCCTACCTATCCGTCGGCGGCATTCCGATCTACTTGCGCAAGCTCAACTCGGCCGCCATATACCAAAGTCTCTGCGAACAGAGTTTTCGCCGGAACTCTTTTTTTGAGGGAGAGTTTGAAAAGGTTTTCGTCAGCAGCTTTGGCTCGAATCCAACCTATCGCCAGATCGTATCCTGGCTGGGAAGACATGGCCGAGCTACCCGGGAGCAGATCGCTCAGGCCGTGGGCGTTCGGTCGGGCGGAACTCTTACAGGCATGTTGATCGATCTCGAGGAGTGCGGTTTTATCCGGCGGATCGTCCCTCTGGATAAACCCGTCGAGAGTTTGCTCAGCTACTACCAGATACGCGATTCCTATCTCCATTTCTTTTTTCGGTTCATTGAGCCCCGTCGAACTGCGATCCGCAACGGCGATTTTCATCGTCATCCACAACGGGCTCTCGATACCCGCTCCTATCGTCAATGGCTGGGGACAGCCTTTGAACGTTACTGTTTCGACCATTCGATGTCGATTGCCGAGCGACTCGGATTCAGCGCTGTGCAGTTCCGAGCCGGCACCTATTTCCGCCGCGGAACCATCGACGATTTTGGGCTTCAAGTCGACTTGCTCTATGACCGAGCCGATCGCGTTTATACAGTTTGCGAAATCAAGTATCAGGATGCGCCCGTCGGAGTCGAAGTCATCAGCGAGGTTGAAAAAAAAATCCAACGGCTTCCCACCTCGCGTCGTCGGTCTATCCACAAAGTTCTCATCACCTGCTCGGAATTAACCCAAGGGCTTCGACAACGAGCTTATTTCGATCGGATCTTGACGCTCGAGGACTTGCTTGACGCATCCTAGATGAGAAAAGTGGCGAGACCCCGGCGACCTTGTGCCGCCTAGTGAACAAGCTTTTGGGCTAGCACCAGTTGTACGACGGACTTCCCATTCCGTCGTACGGGTGAGGATCCGACGTTTTTATGCCACCGTCTCCCAGAAATTCTTTGCCCTTTCCTTTTTTGTCCTCCATCTTTTGCCAAACCGACCGCGCATCTGCTTCTCTTGCCCTGCGGCTGGAACGATTTCATCGGTCTGCGCGTGAGACGTAACGTGTTAATAACAGTCCAGCGATTCCGCCCGCTAGCACATAACCCAAAAAAGGGATCGCTGATTGGGACCACGTCCAGTTGTCGGTCAAGGTCGTTCCGAGAATCGCACCTAGAGTCGCGAATGGGAAGAAGAGCGCGGCGAGCACATTCAAACGATGGGCTGCCAACATCATGCGATGGGCGGTTTGAGCTTGCTGGTCAGCTCGCCGAACCATGGCAACATCCAGCGAATTCTTTGCATCCTCGTAAAGCAGCTCGGATTGCCTAGCGAGATCGTACGCTCGATCGCGATGATCGATCAATATGCGTTCATTAGGGAAAGCCTTTCGCGCTTCCTCCAAAGTCTCGAGCAGATTGCGGCTGGAACGGACGATAGGGGCGAGCCCCTCGAGCAACGGCAGAAAGTGATCTGCGATGGCTGCCTTCGATAACGCATGCTCACATTCTTCGATGCGTTTCCCATAACGGGCCAAATGCATTTCGAGGGCGGCCTTACCAGGATCCCCATTGCTGCAACGCCATTCCCCGTTCGCATCGCGCCAAAAGAGAATCCCACGCCGGGCTGCTTCATCTGGTTCGGGGACATGGTGCGCCACAATCAAAAGATTTCCGTCCGCTTGCATCGAGCGTTGCCGCCCGACCGTCGACCCCAAACGCTGCCGAAACTCATCGGGGAACGATGACCAGTTCGGCGGTATCACGAGAGTCATTTGCATCGTTTGTTTCACTGTAGAAATGTCCCCTCTAGGCGAAACATCATTGAGTGGCAGGCTCATCGGGTGAAGGTTCATCGGGTGGCGGTTCGGCTGCATTCCTTGCCGCGGTCTCCATCGCTTGATAACGCATCAGCAAATCCTTTAGCGCGGCGGTGAGTCGCTCGGACACGGCTGAATTCTTCGATACCCCTTCGAGCACCGGTCGCAAGCCGTCGTAGAGCAGTTGAAACTGGCTTCGGATCAATTCGGTCATCACGCGAGGCACCGCGTGCTGGACGATGACTCGCGGTTCCGGCGGCGACTGCTTCTCTTCAATACGCTGCTGGGCGGCTGCGGTCTCCAGAACCCCGCGGATCGAATCGAGTCCGTCATGGATGCCCAAGAGCGATGCGAGAAACTGCGCAGTCGAATCGTCCCCCGAAACGCCTCGCAAGCGATTCTTCTCAACGAAGGTCTTCTTGATCGACGCCCATCGGGCCGCCTCCTCCTCGTTCAGAATCCCGAGCAATTCGCGAAACTTCAAAAGATTGGATTCGCCGTCTCGCGACAGGGTCTGCGCATCCTGCTGATAGGATGTCAGGATCAATCGCTGCAACTCCTCATCGTTCATCACCGGAACGACTTTCTCCGCAATACGATTCATGTTGCGATAACTACCCTGAAGCTTGAACGGAGGCTCAGTGCGATAATCGTCAGCTTGGGCAGCGCTCAAAATGTATGCTTGGTTCATGGTCAAAACGACATCGCGAACGCGATGAAGCTTGGTAAGGACCTCGATCATCTCGCGTACGGCATCGGCTGACAGATTGCTCTCCAACTCCAGCCCATCCACATTCCCCCGTTTCGCTGCTTGAAGAACAGCCCGCTGATCGGTGTTGGAACAGCGAGCTAACGGTTGCAGCACAGGATTGCTCGTCAAGCAGTTTTCAAGATAGGACTGTTCGAAGGCATCTTTGCTGTTACCGACGATTTCACCCAAGTTGTAAACGTCCGCTCGGTTCGCAAGCATGTCCGGTATTTGGAATCGAGCACCCGTTTCGGTGTAAGGGTTGCCGGCCATGACGACGGCGAACTTTCGACCGCGCAGGTCGTAGGTTCTCGATTGCCCATTCCAAACCCCTTCGATTCGACGAGTCGCATCGCACAAAGGGATAAATTTCTGCAGCAGCTCTACGTTGCAATGCTGAATATCATCCAGATACAGCATGACATTGTCCCCCATCTCGAGGGCCATGTTGATCCGTTGCACTTCATCGCGCGAGGCCGCATTGGTCGCTTCGCTCGGATCGAGCGATGTCACCGAACTCCCCAGCGCCGGTCCGTTGACTTTGATAAAGACCAGACCGAGCCGATTGGCGATGTACTCCATCAGTGTTGTCTTGCCATAACCCGGGGGACTGACCAGCAACAGCAAACCCATGCGATCGGTCCGTTGGTTCTCCCCCACGGTCCCGATCTGCTTGGCAAAATTATCGCCGATGCGAGGGAGATAGACCTCGTCGATCAGTTGATTCCGCACAAAGCTGGTCAGCACCCGCGCTTTGAATTCATGGGACTTGATGCGACGTTCGGCCTGTTCGATCAGACGTCGCTTGGCCGCCTGCAACTCGGTCCATCGAGGCACGATTCGTTTTGCATGTCTGTTCAATCGGTTCATGAACCGATAGTAGTTGAGTACCATCTCCCGATTCGCAACGCTCGGATGATCCCCCGCGATTTCAGTGAGGGTCACCAACGGGCTGACCGATGGAGTAGCGGGCACTTTCGACAGCGAGTCTGCATCTTGAGGCAGGATCAGCATCAGCGCGAGTTCTTCTCGATAATCCCGATCCGGTTCGTGCGGGTTCTGCTGGGTAGTATGCCGAGCATGCCAACCGAGGAATGCGTCCACGGCTTGGAGTGCCACCGTCCACGCTTGCCCGGGATGATTTGAATGGCTGCGAATCGTTTGGGTCAATCGATCCCAACGATCTTGGGGCAGATGTTGGAGCATAGCTCGGAATAACTCATGGGACCGTTTTGAAGCCCGATATGCCATGCTCTCCGAATCGAGCCGCAGGGCAGATACGAGAAACGTTGCTCCCTCCGCAATCGGGATCCTGCGCAGCAGCGTCCCACCCTTGCTCTGCAGCAGGCTGGCCACGTGGGTGATGCATGCCTCGTTCGGTGAATCGTTTGGTATCAAGTCATCCACCGCAGCCAACGATCGAATCCAGTGCTCGAGCGGAGACCGATCGACCTCGGGGACCAGAAAGCTCCAAACGAACCAACTCGCGCTGCGCAGATGCGGCGCATAAGCCTGCAATCCGAGCGCGTGCTTGGTCTTCAATAGGGCCTCAAGAATCTTCGCCCCATCCGAATCATGAACGCCGCGCACGTACCCTTCGGCGTATCGAGTCTGCATCTGCTGCCGAACCCAGTCGGTTTGCTGAGCAGGGTCGAGGGCCATGTACTGTGAGGCCCGCAATCGCGGTTCCTCGCCGAGCGCAGTCCGTCCGGTCAACTCTTGGAATAGACAATACGCCAGATACTCCGCCCGATAAACCCGGGCCGATTCGCTCGGCAAGAGTTGCTCCCACAGATCGCGAGCCGCATCGAGCGATGGATCGGAGAGAGGTTGAAAAAACTGTGTCCCCGTCAAATGGATATTCAGGCAATCGTTGTGCAGAACCGTCGTCAGTTCGATGGGCTGTTGATTGACGCTGAAGGAATGTTGGCCTAACCGAATGGTACGGTTCCCATCGCTCAACAGTTCGCGTCGATCCCGCTCCTGGCGAATCGAGTCATCCGAGATACTCTTCAGTCGCGACAGGACATCGTCGCGACGGACCGAGTCCCCAAGCTCTTGCAACTGGTCGGCGATCTTGCGGACCTTTTCAACCATCAAGTCCGATGCGAAGAACGCCAATAGCTCCGTGGGCGAATCGATTCTCGCAGAACGGGATACGATTCCCTCTAGGATACGGTTGGCTGCAGCGACGAGCGAATTGGCCCGTTGGGATTGCATCTCCACCAACTGCTGCCGCTTGGCCTCGAACAAATCGCACAGCCCCTGCCGCTTCTCCGTCAATCGAAGAAGAAGCTCCTGCGATTCCGCGTATCGACCTTCCAGTTCCTCGAGCTGGATCAGGATGCGAGTCAACGCCGTATCGACACGTTCCAATGTGGTCGCGGAATCCAGCCCGCTAGCTGCGGCTTGGTCGAGCAGTTTCGATTGCGAAGCGAAATCGGATTCGAGTTCGCCGGTGGTCAGGGACCGCAGCCGCGTCTTCAGCGAGGATCGAACTCGGTTCATCGAGGCCAGGCAGTCACCGATTCGATCGACGATGGTGGTTCGCTGCGCGAGGTCTTCGAAGTGGAGCTGCGACACGGTCTCGACGAGCAGTTCGAGTGAGTTGCCGATTTCCGAGAGTTGGTTTTCTAGCGCTCTTGCCGCGGCGGAGGATCCCACCTTGGGGACCTCTGAATCCACGGATTCGATCCGCTGGGCATAGGGGAGCAGGGACGCGGGTTCGAGCAGGAACTGGACGCAACGGACACCCAAGCGCTGAGCCGCTTCGATAAGCTGCGTTTCGATCAGAGCGACTCGATCGTTATCGATGTATCTCAGATCCCGCAGTTGAATCGCCACGCCTCTTTGGGTTCGAATCGCGGCGAGTTGTTTGACGAAGTCCTCGACCTTTTCAAATCGGGTCCGTTCGACGGTTTTGAGCAACTCACTGGACTGCCTTTCGGTATTCTCGAGGGCCGCGGCTGTTTCGTTCCTGACTCGCGTTACTTTCTCATATTCATCGACGGCAGCGTTTGCGGCTTCGCGTACCTGTTGGATCGGTTCGGACAGCTTGCACGCTTCCTCGCGATCGAGCCAGAAATAGGAATCGAGGATGTTGGTCGCACGTTTTCCGAGATCCGCATACAAATCGGCGTAGGACTCGTCTTTGTCGATCAGGGTCAGCAGTTCCTGGCATTCAGCCATCCCTCGCACCAGATCGCGATTTCCGATTTTGAAGAGAAGCGTTTCCGATTGAACGGTCGGTTGAAAATCGGTGCCGGTAAACGGAGTCTGCCACACTTGGATCGCGTGGTGTTTTTGTGCGGTCTCGCCCGCTCGCATGCTGAGCATCTGACCATTCTCGAAGAACGCTTGACCGTGGCAAACTAGGGGCGTGTCCACTTCCTGACGGATCAGGTTGTAGCGCAGTTGCAGGTAGACGCCGTCATCTTGATTGAAGAACAGATAGAGGAAATCCTCCCCGTTGGGAGACCGAACCAAGCGATCAAAACGGAGATCGGAGAGTTTGTGATCGAACAGTTTGGATTGGCCTGTTTGAAGCACAAAGCCGTTTGGAAACATGATCCCGTGATCGCTGGGGAGAAGGATGGAGGATTGCCCGATACTGTCGAGTCTCTCGACGCTCGATCGCTTGGTGCTGAAGACGAGGTATCGGTAATCACGCTCTTGATAGGGACGAATCTTGAGAAGGATTAGGTTCCCAAGAATGGCATAGTGTGTCTCGGCATCGTCGAGTGTTTGATCGGGGCTGTCGACCGGTTCACGGTAAATGCCCAGCCCGTCTTCGGTGTTGTCCTCCACCTTGATGGTCAAGTCTCCGTTGACGCATTCGACGAAGACTTGATCTTCGATCGAGATGTGAGGGTGTGTACCCTGTCGATGGTGGTCGCGTGTGGCTCGCTTCCATTGGAACTCGTGCTGGGGCGGTTGGCGGACTTCCGCTTCACTTCGGTTGTCGATGTACTGAAGGGATTCATCCTTCACGACCCACTTGAAGGCCTTGAAATTGCTCGCAGTCTTTCCGGTTTGGAAGACTATATAGAGATTAGGGCCGATGCTGACGAATCGCGAGAAGGTCGCGTTGCGATAGTATCGATAGAGTTCCTGAAAATCTCTTAGGAAGGCTGGGCTTATCAGGCTGTCGAGTGATTCCTGGTGCGCGTGCTCGCCATCAAAGCGATAGATGGCGAGCACATCCTTGGGAGTGATTTCAGTCTTGAGTCCGAATTGAACATTGTATCCGAGCAGCACTCGATGTTTGATGGAGTAGATATCGCGAGGGATGCAGTTGTGATCCGTCGTCACATGCATGGTCGCCAGCAGCCGCGTCTCGACATTGCCGAAAACGGCGGACCGAGCCGCATTGAGTTTCGCAAATCGAGCTCGCAGTTCGGTTGCTGATTCGCGAAGTCTATTGCGCAGGACTTCGTAGGTGCCGGATGCGAGCGAAGCGCTAGACATGATAAGTGGGCAGCTTATTTCTTGGTGAGGAAACTGCCAACGGGCTTATCGACGATGTCGAGTGAGCCGGCGATCCCCAAGAGTTGAGCCAACTGCGAGTGAAGTCCGGCCGCTTCCTTTCCGGCCAGCAGCTTCGCAATCAACGCTGCGATACTCAAGTCTTTGATTTCTCCCGTGTTCAGATGCAATTGCGTCAAGAGGCGTTCGAGTTGCTCTTGAAAGTGGTCTGGGTTGCCGGTGAAGAACGTGTCCTTGATGTCGGTTGCGACTTTGGAGCTGAGGACCAAGCGGTCGATGGCCTTGCCTCCCTTGACTGCGGAGGAAATCTGATCGAAGAACTCGCCGTCCCCTCCCACGATATCGATTTTCGCGCTCCGGAGAGCATCCCCCAGGACCGCCGCTTGGCTGTGGGCGATCGACTGCTGGGCGTTGATCGCGGCCAGTTCGATTTGCTTCTCCTTTTCGAGACGGAGTTTGAATTCTTCGTGATCCTTGCCGACCGAATCGAGTTCCTTCATCGCGTTTGCTTTTTCGGTGATCCCTTGGGCTTCAGCGGTGAATTTTTCTCGGAGAACTCGAGCTTCCGCGAGTCCTTGTTCCTGCGTTGCAGCCGCTTTGGCTTGCAGGACCTGGGCTTCGGCCAATCCTTCGGCGGCATGCTCGGCGCTGATTGCGGCCGCGAGCAGTTTCGTGGCAGCCGATCTTTGTTCCGCTTCATCGCGGTGCGCTTCGGCTTGAATGCGCACCTTCGCGGCGGTGCTTTCCGCTGCTTTGCGCGCGGCTTCGGCGGCCTTGATCTCCTTGACAAGGGATTGCTCGGCAGCGGCCTCTGCGGCAGTGATCTCGACTTTCTTCGTTCGCTCCGCAACGGCGAAGGCTTCCGCATCCTTGATCTTCTGCTGCTCCTCGACGACGGAACGTTCGACGATCACACGTTCGCGGATTACCTCTTGAATGTTCCGTCGCTCGGTCTCGAGCGCCTTTTCTTTTTCGACGACGGCCAAGCCGACGACACGCTCGCGTTCCGTCGCTTCGAGGGATCGATCGCGATTGATCCGTTCGAGTTCGACAGCATCGGTCCGCTCCTTGTTGCGCTGGGCGACCAGGATCGTCCGATCCTTGTTTTGATTTGCGATTCCGATCTCTTCATCGACAGCGATCTTCGCCCGTTCCGCAGCCAGTCGATTCTCTTCCTGGACCTTGGCTGCCGACGCATGCTCGCGAGCTTGGATTTCGGCTACCTCCCGCTTCTGCCGTTCGGTAGCTTCGATCCGCTGCCGCTCGAGTTCGAGGATGGCTTCTTGAGCTTCGACGTCTTGCTTCTTGAGTGTCTTTTCGCGTTCGCGGGTGAAGTGGTTCTCCTTGATCTTTTCGCTGGAGGTCAGCTCGGTAATCTTTTTGATCCCCTCTGCATCCAAGATGTTGTTGGGATTGAGCAACTCCAAGCGAGTCTGTTCCAAGTAGTCGATCGCGCAGTCATCGAGACGATAACCGTTCAAATCGGTGCCGATGACCTTGAGAATCTCGTTCTTGAACTTGTCCCGTTTGTCATAGAGCTCGACGAATTCGAATTGTTTTCCCACGGTTTTAAGGGCTTCCGAGAACTTGGCGTCGAACAGTTCTCGCAATGTTTCGACTTGGCTGGCACGTTTGCAGCCGATCGACTGGGCGACTTCCTTGATTTCCTCAGCGGTCTTGTCGACACGGATGAAGAAGGCGGTCTTGATGTCGGCCCGGATATTGTCTTTGCAGATCAAACCTTCGGATCCTTCGCGAGCGATTTCAAAACTCTTGAGGGTTAAGTCCATTTTTTCATAGCGATGGATCACCGGCCAAATCAATGCACCACCGTCGATGATGACCGCCATGCCACCCATCCCGGTCTTGACGATCGCTTCGTCGGGACCCACTTTCACGTAGAACTTGCTCGCGACCACGATGAAGGCCATCGCAATCAAGAAGATAGAACCGAACAGGATCAGCAAACCCACTCCCCATTGCGAGAAACTAACTTGCGAAAGAAGAAAATTCATGATGTGTTACCGTGAGAAAGAGACTGAGAATCATCGGTTGTGGTTGGTGACACCAGATAGACTCGGCGCTGGGAATCGTAGTAGGTGATCCAAACCCGAGTTCCCTTGGGCAGATGCGGACCATCGGTTCGCACGTTGAGCAGCAAAGGAGCCGCCCCGGTTTTAAATTTCGCTTGACCATGTTCAGGCGTTGCATCGTAGGAACATATTTCAGCTTCGGACCCCAGAAGAGACTGAGCGTTGAGTTGCGGGGTATTTTGAAACCAGCCCTGCATCGGTGCCGTGATGAATTTGGTTAAGAAAACACCGCAAGCCAGATTGCGGACGACGAGGACAGCGGTCAACAGCGGTCCAGGGTCCTTGACGAGCCAGTCGTCAAGGGCCAGCCACCATGTGATCGATGCCCCCCACCACGTGATCGCAAAGACGCACAGCCAAAGAATCAGAGGAACGCTGCGCAGATTGAGCCACTTCGTTGGAGTGAGTACCACCGAACCCAATGCGTCTCCGAACCAGTGGAATACGGGATGGTTGGCGAGAGTGTCATCGAGATGGAACGGCAGATGGCCATGCATTTCCAGTCCGTAGCCAACAAAGATCGTGAACAGGCTCCATGCAATGACCAGTCCCAGAAGAATGGTTGCAGGTAGAACCGGACTTGCGATAAGAGGTTGGACTAATTCAAACACAACGGCACCGCATTGTGAGTTCGGGGGTGGCTTTCGACAGACCTGTCAATATGATTCTTTCTCCCTTGATTTTCAATCGAATGATTGGATTGGCCCGAAAAAAACCAATACTAGGCGCTTTTTCCAAAATGAGACCGAGGGGATGCCGCCCTTCGCAGAGCCTAAGGGCGTGCTACCCATGCTCACGCGGAACGCGTTCAATAAAAGCCGAGCAGCGCA